>CAZYHH010000158.1:0-7728 GCA_964647295.1 uncultured Pseudomonadales bacterium | reverse complement strand
GCATGGCAAAAATGGATACATTGATGAAGTCGATCGTGAGCGGTTCGCCCGTCTGGAGATTTTTCATGATGCCGCCTTGTATTTCGTAGCCTGCTTCTGCAAAAAGCTCGAGCGCGCGGTTGATCTGATCACGATTGTGGCCATACCCATCGGATTCTGGTTCAGTCCATGGATGGGTGAATACCCGCTCTGGTATTTGATCTCGAAAGGGCTCCAGCAGTTCGAGTTCTTTTTCGGAAGGCAAACCCTGATGTGCCATAGGAGAATTGTAGAAGTAGCTGTCGGCATAGTTATAAAAACCATACATCAATACACGGTTAACCCAACGAAAGTCGTACATATTCCATAGCGCTTCTCGCACTCGAATATCTTGGAATTTTCGATTATCTAAGTTCCAGATGATTGGCCACCACATACCCCATGGTCTGTTCAGGTCGATGAGTTCTCGATTGAAATAGCCTTTTTCACGAGCTGGGAAGTTATATTCGGTCATCCATTGCTTAGAGACCGTCTCGTGACGAAGATCAATAACATCTGCCTTAACCGACTCCACCATGATTGACTCATCCCTAAAATAATCGCATTTGAGTTGGTCGAAATTGTATCGGCCCTTCATGACGGCTAGATCTTTACCCCAATAATTTTCTACCTTCTCGTAGATTACGTACCTGCCAAGTACAAATTCTTTGACACGATAGGGGCCGCTACCGAGCGGGGGTGTAATCGTCGTTTTTGTGGGGTCTTTGTTTTTCCAATATTCTTTCGATTGAATGGCAAACTGACCGACCGCGAAGGGTAGATTAGGGTTCGGTGTGGCCGATTGCTTCACTGTGAACAATACTTCCTTGTCACTGATTTTGATTATCTGATCGAGTTCCAGCAGGGCCGTCCTAATACCTGACGATGCTTTTTCTTTATAGTGTGTAAAAGAAAAAATCACGTCTTCGATGGTGATGGGGGAGCCATCGTGCCAATAGGCGTTATCGCGTAGCCTAAAGGCGAACTTCTTATAGTCAGGAGACACCCAGATACCCTCAGCAAGGCGACCGTAAAAGCTCGCATTTTCATCGATGGATGGTTCGATTAGAGAGTCAGTGGTATAAGCATGCACACCCAACAAGTCCATGCCCCAGGCTTTTCGACCTTTGTCCACCATATTGTTGAAGCTATCGAAGGTTCCCAGTTCAGGGAATCGTAAAGTACCCCCTTTGGGTGCCTCGGCATTTGCATATTCAAAGTGCTTAAATTCCGACGAATATTTTAAAGGCTCGATGTAGGATACGCCGTGCTGATAGTCGAAGGCAGGTTGATCTGCCAGGCATAAAGAAATAGAAAAACATACAGGCACGAACACCCAAAGAGTGTACCTTAAACCTCTGTTTATCCTAACCAGCATCATGATTAGCTGAGCACTGCGTGCTTTCCTCCCTCTAATCCCTTGGGTAGAGACTAATCTGAGAACCCATAATAATCTACTAGGAAGCAGCAAGATTTCTTTGTTTTATCTACAGCCTTTTGAGGCCAATTAGCTTTACGTTTTTGGAAGTGTCAGCGGTCTTGAGGAGGCGCTCTTAAGAGTAAGTGCTTGTTGCTCAACGCTGATTTGATTCCACTTCCATGAAATCAGTCCTAGAAGCACGTTGGTGATTGCAGTCGCGGCGAATATCCCGGCGTAACCCCAGAAGTAATCTCCAACGAGTGCCAAGGGTATGTAAATGACGAGGCTTCTCAGTATTGAGATCACGAGCGCTGGCATGGGCAATCCTCTCGCGTTGAAGGATGAGTTCGCAACTTGAATCATCCCCATGAACCCGATGCTCAAGGGTATCCAGATAAAAAATAGTGTCGCGGTCTCGACGACGATGGGATTGTTATCGATTAGGCTTACAAAGTATGAACCGAATTGAATCATCACAATAAATGTCAGAACGCCCCACGCCAGGCAGAATGAATTACAGAGAAATAGAGTTCTACGGACTCGATCGTATAGCCGAGCTCCCCAGTTCTGACCTATGAGAGGTTCGGCGGACGAAGAGCAGGACCACAATATCATATGTGCTAACGTTTCTACCCGTGAGGCAACGTTATAGCCGGCGACCACCTCATGTCCATGGCCCGCCAAGAGCTTGGTGATGATTAACATCGAGGCCGGCATCACGAGGCCACTCGCGATTGCAGGTCCGCCGACATGCATGATGTCTCGCCAGGAGTCAGTTAGCCCCTCTGTGTTGTTGTTCATTAAGTCTGCCCGGTAGAGCATCCAGATATAAAGAATGATAGTAAAGGAACGAGAGGCAAAGTAAGCCCAGGCTGCTCCTGCGATTCCCAGTGCAGGAACGCCAACTAAGTCCCACCCAAAAATGAGCAAGGGAGCTAGTAGTATTTGTAATACAGACCCAACAGACATGATGATGCCTGGACTTGCTGCACTGCCCGTCGCTCTGAGTAACGTCGAGCCGACCATCGACAACATGAAAAATGGAAACCCAAGCATGTAGACTTCAAGGTATTCAATGGTGAGTTCAAGCACTCTGTCTTTTGCCCCAAGCGCTGAAATGATTTCATTGGAATAATTGATTCCAATGAACGCCAGTATGATGCCCAGGAGTATGGTGAGAATTTGAGCATGTGTGACCAGCATGGCGGCTCGCTGTTTGTCGCCGCGACCCATTGCCCGAGCAATCACCGATGAGGCTCCGCTACCGATCCCGCCGGCAAAGGCGAAGAGTGTAATGGTGATGGGAAAGGCAAAACCGATTGCAGCCAGTGCTTCGGTTCCCAGTATGCCTAGGAAAATGGCTTCAGTGACCTGGGCGATATTGATTGTTATCGTGCCCATTGCCATGAACGAACCCAGTTTTAGGAGGTGTCTGCCAACGCGCCCTTCTGTGAAGGTTCCGACTTTTACTGATTTTGGAGTAAAACTAGGATGTTCGTCGGCCTCGCTCATTGATTTCCCTCTCCGGCTTTGATACGTAACAGCGCCAGAATCTTGAGAGGATTGAGTCGGGTTACTAACTGGATACCATCTTACCATAGTTTCCTTTTTCGGTTTTGTTGATAACGCTTTTCTTGGATTAGTTCGATGTTGATGTGCGGTTTTGTGGGTCCCTGTATGAGTTTGGGCATTGACGATTGTCACCTAATGGCTGACAGGGTGCTGATCTGGTATAGTCTGCGGCCGGTTTTGTAGATGAGTCTGTTGTGCAGTTGATTCTTCGGCTTGGTTTTCTTTTTTTGGTATTTCTTCCTCAGATCGGCTTTTCTGCTCCAGGTTCCGCCGTGTTTGGCAGTTTTAAAGATCGATCTCTAGCACTCAAAGAGTCGACACAAATTTCCAGGCGTTTTGGAATCGAAGCTCGCATCGAGGAGGCGGTGGTAAAAGGTGCCGCCTACCACCGTGTCTTAGGACCGGTCATGGATCAATTCTCGGTTCGAGAACTCGTGCGAGAGGCCAGGGCTAATGGCTTTGCAGATGCGTGGATCTTGTCCTCTAATCAACAGCCCGTCCGGAAAAATGACAATCGGCAAAAGGAAATCATCGCTAGTAATCAAGTCGTCGAGCGACCAAGCGCGGTTTCGGCTATTCAAAGTCCCGAGGTCTCGCAAAGGAACGTCTCTGATCTAATGCCTGCCCAAAACCCTGGTGATGGGGGTAGAGTGATCAATACCGCGAATTTGTCTGCCGGTGGTTCGACAGTGATGCGCATAGCGAGTGTCGAAGACGCGAATATCAAGATTGACGGTCGAGTTGATGAATCGATTTGGGCTGAGATACCAGCATTCGATCGAATGCGGGTGATGAATCCCGACACGCTCGAAAAGACTCGATATTCTACGCAGACACGTATTTTTTCAGATAGCAAAGGGCTTTACGTCTCAGCGGTAATGGTACAACCCCAGGGGACGCTGGTGGAGCGTTTAACGCCTAGAGATGTATCAGTCAACGCAGATACCTTTTATACGATGATCGACTCTTCAGGAGAGGGCCTGTACGGGTACACCTTCAGTTTAAGCCTTGGCGGCTCTAAGCAAGACGGAAAAATTGCGCCAGAACGTGTGATGTCGTTTGAATGGGACGGGCCCTGGGTGGGGGAGACAGCTAAAACGGAAGACGGGTGGAGTGCCGAGATGTTTTTCCCTTGGTCTGTCTTGAGTATGCCGGATGTGGAAGGGGCTCGAAAACTTGGATTACTGATTGGTAGGCGAGTTGCGCATCTTGATGAACTTTGGGGTTGGCCTGAGCTTCCTTTTTCCAAACCCAGATTCCTATCGGGATTTTCGCCGGTTACGGTCGAAGGGGTTGACCCTAAACAGCAGTGGGAGGTTTATCCTTACGTCTCGGCTACTTCGGATGAGATGCGCAACGAGGCTGATGGTCGTGGCGGAATCGACGTGGCCTGGCGGCCCTCTAGTAATTTACAACTAACTGCGACCGTCAATCCAGATTTTGGATCTGTGGAGTCGGACGATGTTGTGGTGAACCTCAGCGCATACGAGACGTTCTTTCCAGAGAAACGACTCTTTTTTCTCGAAGGAAACGAAGTGTTTTCCACGACTCCGAGAACGGTTGCGGAGATGTCGAGCGGCCCCCGCGGGAGTGGCGGGCGGCAAAGCCCACCGACCTGGACAATGGAGCCCACGACATTGCTTAACACTCGTCGAATCGGCGGCTCTGCCAAGCAGGTGGTCGTTCCAGAAGGGGTGACCGTTAGCGGTGTAGAACAAGGTAAGCCGTCAGAGCTGATCGGCGCGGTAAAGATGGTCGGACAATCAGGGGGCTTACGCTATGGTGTATTGTCGGCCTTTGAAAAAGAAGCAGAACTCGTTGGGACCGACGATGAGACCGGGTTAGAAGTTCCTGTTAGGGCGGATGGTCGGGACTTCGGAGTCGCGAGAGTGCTTTACGAGAATGTCGGTGAGAGAGGACGAAAGTCCATCGGTTATATGGGGACTGTGGCTTCTAATCCGCTCGATGATGCGGTGGTGCACGGAGTCGATGCGCATCTGTTGTCTGGCGGTGGAAAGTTTTCTTGGGATACCCAACTACTGAATTCAGACGTCGACAACCAAAAGGGTTATGGGATTTTTTCGGATTTCAGCTTTTCGCCAAAGCAAGGTCGTATTCATCAGCTTAAGCTCGACGCGCTGGATGAAAAGCTCGATGTCTCGGATCTGGGTTTCTTGCGTAGAAACGATACCTATGGGTTTCAATATCAGTTCATGTCTTTTAAGTCCAAGGGGCTGCCTGAGCGAATGAGGAATCAACGAATAGGCGTATTTGTTAGTGGAAACCAGAACGAAGATGGGCTTTTGACACGCAGTTTTGTAGGAGTGTTTGGGTCTTTCTTGTTTAACAATAATTCAGAGTTAAGAACGGAACTCAATTTCATGCCAGACTTCTATGACGACCGGAATAGCCGTGGCAATGGCGTTTATCGAACGAATGGAGGACATCAAGTTGGCTTGGCCTATGGGACTAGCACAGCAAAGAAATTTTCGACTTCCATTCAACTAATGAACAGTTCGGGTTTCATGTACGACACGGTCTATCATGCTGATCTTGGGTTTACCTATCGGCCTGTTGATCGGTTTGCACTCGATTTCGATTTAACCTTTGAAAAACAAACGAATTGGCTGGTACACATGGGCGACCGAAATATCGGTGGATTCAATGCATTTAACGTCATGCCTAGCCTGTCCATGGACTACTTTATCTCGTCGAAGCAGCAACTCAGCCTCAAGTTGCAGTGGGTAGGGATTAACGCTGATGAGAGCGAGTATTGGACGGTACCCGATGTGGCGGGAAGTTTAATTCCTCGTTACAAGACTACAGAGGATCCAAAAGATGACTTCACTGTTTCTCAGATGACGGTGCAGCTGCGTTACCGTTGGGAGATTGCTCCGTTGTCTGACTTGTTTATTGTCTATACGCGTGGCGCTAATCTTCCCAGCCAGGGCGATCAGGACTTTGACTATTTGTTTAGAGATGCATTGAGTGAGCCGATAGTAGATGTGTTAACGATGAAGTTACGTTATCGGTTTGGTAGCTAGTTAGAGCAAGTCAGTCAGTGTTTTCCTTTATTGTTATTCGACAGTATTTCCTTCGATTGGCTTTCCTGTGTTTGTTGTTTATGCCGCAATTAGGGTTATCCGCTTCTGGTTCGGCTGTATTTGGTAGCTTTAAAGATCGCTCACTGGCTTTAAAGGAGTCGGCACTGATTTCGCGACGCTTTGGGATCGAAGCGCGCATCGAAACGGCGTTAGTAAAAGGAGCAACCTACCATCGTGTTTTGGGGCCGGTTATGGACCGATCTCCGGTTCTAGAACTGTTGCAACAGGCCAGAGCTAATGGATTTGCAGATGTCTGGGTATTGTCTTCGAAGGAACAATCTATTGTCAGCATAACGAGACCAGGATCAGAAACGAAAAAAACGATGTCTAGACCGATCGCCGGACTCCCAAAGGATCAACTTCAGTCGGTAATCCCTAGCGCTCAGAAAGATGCAAGAGAGTCGACCGTGATGGCGAGAGTTGTTAGTCCGCGCGGTTCATTAGATGAAGAGTCTGGATTGATGCGTATAGCTCGAGTCGAAGATGTAAATATCAAGATTGACGGAAGGGTCGATGAACCGCTCTGGAGAGAGATCCCCGCATTTGATCGGATGCGCGTGACGAATCCCGATACATTAGAAAAGGCCAGATACTCATCGAAGGTGCGAATTTTTTCTGATAGTGATGGGCTCTATGTTTCTGCTGATATGGTGCAGCCTAAGGAGACACTGGTTGAGCGTCTTACGGCAAGGGATGAATCGGTAAATAGCGATACTTTTTACATCATGATCGATTCATCTGGCGAAGGGTTGTATGGCTATACGTTTGGATTGAGTTTGGGTGGGTCCAAGGCCGATGGCAAGATTGCCCCTGAAAGGGCGATGTCGTTTGAGTGGGATGGCCCCTGGGTAGGAGAGACGGCGGTTACTGATGATGGTTGGAGTGCTGAGATTTATCTACCGTGGTCGGCAATGAGTATGCCCGAGTCCAAAGGTGCGAGACGTCTTGGAGTTATGGTAGGTAGGAAAGTCGCCCATTTGGACGAACTTTGGGGATGGCCGTATCTGCCATTTTCAAAGCCAAGGTTTTTGTCTGGATTTTCTCTTGCGTCAGTAGAAGGAGTAAATCCTAAGCAGCAATGGGAGGTATATCCTTATGTCTCGGTCACTTCGGATGAGATGAACAATGAGACGGATGGTCGCGGGGGAATCGACTTAGCTTGGCGTCCATCAAGTAACCTCCAGCTAACTGCTGCGGTAAACCCGGATTTTGGTTCGGTGGAGTCGGATGATGTCGTAGTCAATCTCACCGCGTATGAGACTTTCTTCCCCGAGAAGCGATTATTCTTTTTGGAAGGTAACGAAGTATTTATAACGACCCCTAGGTCCTTAGCGGAAATGATGAGCTCGGGTCCGAGAGGCAGTGGTGGTCGGCAATCTCCCCCGCCTTATAACATGGAGCCAACCACTCTGTTAAATACGCGGCGAATAGGAGGTTCGGCAAAGCAGGTTGTCTTGCCGGAAGGCGTAACAGTCAGTGGTGTGGAACAGAGCAAGCCCTCTGAATTGATTGGTGCCATAAAGGCCGTAGGCCAGTCCGGGAGTTTACGATATGGGTTGCTCACGGCCTTCGAGAAAGAAGCCGAATTATTTGGAACCGATGATGAGACTGGAA
>CAZYHH010000157.1:0-7767 GCA_964647295.1 uncultured Pseudomonadales bacterium | reverse complement strand
GCCTCCTAGGTTATTTATTGGACCAAATAACGCGACCATAAGAGGGCCGGCGATCGGTAAGTCGCGAAAGAACTTCATGGAATGATGGATCGTTAAGGCAAAGCCGAACCAGAGAATTTGAAAAGCGATGAGGTTGAGAGCGTGAGAAATCACCTTTCTCCTATTAGTAGTTGCTTGCATTTTCTTGTCACAAAGTACTAAGTTACAAGTGTGAAGAAAAAATAACAATTGTGTTGGGTCTGGTATCAAGATTCTGGGTCATTAAAGGTTTGGGATCCTGGCTCATGAATTACCAATCTATAGGGGGGGTTATGTCCGTTATATCTGCCGATAGTCATGTTGTTGAGGCCAAGGAAGTCTATCTTGGGTTAGAGGGTCGTTTTGGGGATGAAGCGCCAAGGGTCATGTACGAAAATACTGAGAAAGACTCAATTGTAATTCCCGCAGCTGGCAACAAAGGCATTAGAAGAAGGATGGCGTTCGCAGGGCTAAGAACGCGAGAGGCCGTGGAATTAACAAGACGTCATGGAAGAAAACCTGAGGTCGATGATATCAGCACTGCCGAAGCCAAGTCAGTCTTGGCGCTTGGATACTCGGGTATGCGTGACGGCGTTCGGGATGGTGCTGCGCGAGGCATAGACCAGGACATCGACGGCGTTGAAATAGAGTTCTTATATCCTGGATTATTTGGCATGTTCAGTTTCCAGAACACAGAATTATTGGTGGCCTGCCAGAAAAATTATAATGATTGGTTGTATGACTATGCTGAGGCTGGAGATGGTCGTTTATATGGATTAGCGGCGATCCCAGTGCAAGATCCTGCAGCGGCGGTAAAAGAGTTGAAGCGAGTGATTTCTAAAGGCTTCAAAGGTGGCTGTATTCCCTGTTCTTCGCCATTTGAAAAACCTTACCAGGATTCGGCTTATGATCCGATCTGGGCGATCGCTGAAGAAGCGGATTTCCCTCTTTCCATGCACGTGGGGACAAATTCCTATCGACCAAAGGAGACCCGCAGTAGAGCTGAAGTTCGGGACTCGATCGTCGACTATGCGAATGCCTACAATTCGATTCAAAGAACGCTAGTTGAATTGATTTGTCGTGGCGTGGCAAGCAGGTATCCGAGACTCAAATTTGTGGTCGCAGAGTTCAACGCGGGTTGGATCGCGCATTGGCTTGATCGGGTTGATCAGGGACTAATGCGGGAAAATCGTTTTGGTGAGCGGGATTACAATGGGGAAAAGCCTATGGATATTTGGCATCGGCAATTTTTTGCGACTATCGAAGATGACAAAGCCGCTTTGTTAACCAGGAAGATCATTGGAGAAGATAATCTATTGTGGGGATCAGACTATCCCCATGTTGACTCAACCTGGCCAAGCTCAATCGCAGTGTTGGAAGAAATGTTTGAAGGTATCGATCCAGCCGTGTTAAGGAAAATCTCTCGCGATAATGTCAAGCGATTGTATCGGCTGTCGGCTTAGCCTTCATCATGAAGGTAAACTAAGATAGCTGCGTTAGCGATGACCAGCGTGTCTGCTTGATCGTCGGCGCTCACGTCGAGGCCGCCGTTGGTTACCTCGACGGTCACTGAACCATAGGGAAGCTCCTGAGCGATCAGTGGTTTGTCGATTTGATCGGGTTTTGCCACACCAATCCTGACAATGATTTCCATGTCATCGGGAGATTTTCCGAGAGCCCTGAAGAAATTCAGGCTTGAATGTCTGATCGCATCTGATACGGCTCGCTTGGCCGCTTTTGTATAGTTTGAGCCGTGAACGTCGACACCCATGCCCATCTCTGTAATGTAACGCTGCTTTGCCATAAGAACCTCCAATTTTTTGATGTGATTAATTTGAAGTTAACCTTTTTATCCAGTAAGTGTAAGAGGACAAAAAGTGTCATAAGTATATGAAAACAAAAGCTTGATTCTGTTTTTCTAAGAGAGTTAGATAGGCGCCCCTGGTGAGATACCAGTATTGGGATCGATTGAAATGCTTATCATCTAAGGAATGAAATGGAGAGATCGTTGACAATTTTAGACGGTAGTATGGGCCAAGAATTGGCTAGCAGGGGCTATGGTAGGTCTGAAGGAATTTGGTCCGCCAAAGCACTGATTGAATCTCCTGATATGGTTGCAGTTGTGCATCGCGATTATATTAATGTTGGCGCAAGGGTGATTACGACTAACACCTATTCGACGATACCTAGTTACTTGGAAAAAGAGGGCCTGAAGGAGCGTTATCAGGAATTAACGGCTTTGGCCGGACGCATTGCGCGCGAGGTTGCTGATGAGTTCGGTCGCTCTGTTCAGGTTGCGGGTTGTTTGCCACCATTGGATGTGAGTTATCGTCCCGATTTGGTGCCTAGTGATGAAAATTCTCGTCCTATATATAAAAACCTGGTAGAAGCGTTAGACCCGTATGTTGATCTTTTTTTGTGCGAGACAATGTCAAGCGCTCGAGAAGGCAGGAATGCGGTATTAGCGGCACGACAATTCGCGACGAACAGTCAACCTGTTTGGGTTTCGTGGACGCTAGCAGATAATGGTGATGCAGGATTGCGAAGCGGGGAGTCCATCCTGGAAGCTTACCAGGCTGTCGAGTCCTTTAAGCCAGACGCTTTTCTGTTTAATTGCACCGACCCCCAGGCGATCACGCGCGGTTTGACTGAGCTGGTGGAATTGACTGATAAGCCGATCGGCGCCTATCCCAATAGTTTTCACGTTCCAGATGGTTGGACGCTGGATAATGATATAGAAGTAGAGAGAAGAGATATGCATATCCATGAATTTGTGGATTTTGCAGATAAATGGTTTGATATTGGAGCGAGCATAGTAGGCGGGTGCTGTGGTATTGGGCCAGATCATATCAGCGCATTGTCTGATCAGGTCCAGTAAGTCTTGTTTGGTTAGGAGGTAGATTTAATGGCAATACCTCTAATACTAGATACGGATATTGGTACAGACGTTGATGATGTCTGGGCTTTGGTGTTTTTATTAAACTGCCCAGAAGTCGATGTTAAATTAATCACCACCTGTACAGGGGATACGGAGTACCGAGCACGCCTCGTTGCTAAGATTTTGAGTGAGCTTGATAGGGAAGACATACCAATTGGTATTGGTTTACACCTTGATCGCTCGGAAAACACACACAAGCAATGGCTGGGCGATTATTCGTTAGAGGATTTCCGGGGGGAGGTTTTCAGGGACGGCGTCGGCGCAATTTGTGACACGATTAGCGCACAATCAACATCTTCAACTTTGCTCAGCATAGGTCCTCTGCCAAATGTATCCGGGGCACTTTCTCGAGCACCTGAAATAACCAAACTCTCTCGATTTGTTGGGATGCATGGAAGTCTACGCAGAGGGTATTTGGGCATGGAAAAGCCAGCCCGGGAATATAACGTGAAACTCCATGCGCTGTCGTGCAAACATGTCTTTGAGAGCGATTGGAATAAAACCATCACGCCTCTCGACTCTTGCGGGGATATCTATCTGGATGGCGATCGTTTTGCCCGGCTGCTAAATGCCCAAAACCCTTCCGCACGCATCGTTACCTCTGCACATCAGAGTTGGCTATCCGCCATCCGCGATTGGCCCATGTACAAGAAGGCAAGCATGGAAAAGCGTTCGTCGATTTTGTTTGATTGTGTCGCCGTGTATCTGTCTTTCTCTGAAGACTGGCTAAAGATGGAGGAGCTTCCAATCTTGGTGACCGAAGATGGGAAAACTATGATCGATGAGTCTGGTGATAATGTAAATTGCGCCACGGACTGGCTTGATAAAGAGAAATTCCTGGATTTGTTGGTCGATCGTTTACTCTGATTGGGCGGCTTTTTCTCAATCATGTAAACTCTAGGGTTTATGCCGACTGTCTAACGGCTTTAGTATGGGTTTTGGGGAGGTTTAGTGACGAATAGCGTATTAAAAGTATTCTCTTATTTACCCAACCCTCGGGTCTGGAAGCCAGTCATTGCGGCTAAGTTGTGTGGCATTGAGGTCGAGGTGGTGGGTGACAAACCTAGCGAGCTGGGCACGTGGCTTTGGGATTTTGAGCCGAGGCCTCTTACTGACGCAGAAAGAACGAAAGACAGTCCCTACGCGAGGACTGGACGTCGGGGTTTCTCTGGTTTGATTTTCAAAACAGATGCTTTTTTGTCCGCACATCCCTTTGGCACGGTGCCAGCGGCCTTCAGTCCTGATGGTGAGGTTGGGATCTTTGAGTCCAATAGTATCTTGAGATCGGTAGCTCGGTCAGCACCGGAAGGCTCAACACTCTACGGGACCTCTGGGTATGAAGCCTCTAGGATAGATAGTTTTTTAGACGCTGGTTTGGTATTTGCTCGCGAAGCGCAGGTTTACTTGTTGGGTATTGATGCGATCAGCACAGAGGCTTATCAACGAATGGCAGCGGCATATGAATTTTATCTGTCTGGAATAGAGGCGACCCTCGAAAATAATAAATACCTAGCCGGTGGGATTTTGACCATCGCCGACATCTCTTTCGTCTGTGATTTTGCCCAGTTTTTGAGGGAAGGCCATTATCAGGAACAATTGAACGGCCAGGGGTTGTCTTTAATCAGCGAGGCAGGTCAAGAGCTTTATCCTAAGGCCTTCGAACACATGCTCGATTTAAATTCACGTCCAGAATTTTCAGAAGTGATGGGCACCTATTTGAATTGGTATCGACGAAAATTGTCTGATCAAGGTGAATAAGAATGGGAATTGATAATCAAAAGCAGATTGAATTTTGGAATGGCGATGCCGGAAAAAAATGGGTCGGCGACCAAGAAAAAATGGATCAGATGCTTAATCCGTTATCGGACGTCGCGATTGACATCGCTGAGCCTCAATTTGATGAGCGAGTGATGGATGTAGGATGTGGCTGTGGAGCGACAACCGTTGAGTTGGCCAGGCGTGGGGCCAAAGTCTGGGGTATCGATGTGTCAGCACCGATGTTGTCTAGAGCAAGAGAGCGCGGTGAGGAGTATCCAGGTATGGTGTTTACCGAAGCCGACGCATCAAGCTATGAGTTTTCGTCTGAACAGCAACTTATCTTTTCCCGGTTCGGTGTGATGTTCTTCGCTAACCCTGTAGAGGCTTTTACCAATCTTCGGTCAGCACTGGTGCCGCGAGGCAGGATGGTGTTTTTATGTTGGCAGGCCGCAAACAAAAATGAATGGATTAGCCGCGTTGGTCAAGCCGTAAAGAAGTTTTTACCCGAGCCTACTGATGTCCCGGATCCAAGAGCACCCGGCCCATTTGCTTTTGCCGAACAACCGTATTTGGAAGGTATCCTGAGTCAGGCTGGTTTTCAGAACGTTGAGTTTCAGTCGCTCTCTATAGATTTAAAGCTAGCTTCAACGGTTGAGGAAGCCCTCGATTTTCAAAGTAACATAGGCCCGCTTTCTGCGGTCATTGCTCAACTGGAAGGGAAAATACGAGATGAGGCGATGAATGAGGCCAAAGAGGTGCTGCAAGATAGCATGAGCGCCGAAGGGATTAAGCTGGGTTCTGCTGTGTGGTTGGTCACAGCATCAAATTAAATCTCATACATTAACGGAAGAGCAAAACTTAGGAGTAGGGCAATTCATGGATAATAGACAGGTACTTATTGATCAGCTTCCAACAGGCAAGTTGTCGACAGACAATTATAAGCTCTTAGAAGGCCCCATGCCTGAAGCAGAAAGTGGTCAAGTTGTGGTTAAAACAAAGGCTTTTGCGATTACTGCTGGTGCCCGAGCTGGACTGCAGGGAAGTGCGAGTTATGCTGGTGCTCCGACAACCGGCATCGTGATGAATGGGACCGGGATAGGTGAGGTTGTAACGAGCGAGAGCGAAGACGTTCCAGTAGGATCGATGGTGCTGGGCTCGACGGGTTGGCAAGCTTATGCTTCGCTGTCCGCGGATTCTGTGACCTTGATTCCTTCCGAGCGTGATCCCCTTCAATATCTAGGTCCGTTAGGCGTCAATGGATTAACGGCCTACTTTGGCTTGTTTCGGGTAGGTCGTCCGTCGCGGGGTGAGACCGTCATGATCTCTGCAGCGGCTGGATCGGTGGGCCATTTCGTGGGTCAAATGGCTAAGATTCATGGCTGTCGTGTCGTTGGAGTCTGTGGTGACGACTCTAAATGCAGCAAATTAGTGGATGAATTAGGTTTCGATGAAGCCGTGAATTATAAGGACGCCAATTTCAGGGACAGCCTAAAGGCTGCCACACCAGATGGGGTAGATGTCTATTTTGATAATACCGGCGGCAGTATTTTAGGTTCTGCTCTTTTTCGTTTGAATGAAGGAGGCCGCATAGCCTGTTGTGGGGTTGTATCTCAATATGACACTTCGTCTCCAGAACCTGGACCAAGAGGGATCCCCGGCTTGCTAGTAAATAAGCGCATTACCATGCAGGGATTCTTGGTGTTTGACTTTGCAAAAGAATATGAATCGGCGAGAGATGAAATTAACGGTTGGGTCGGAACGGGACAGTTGACCAGTGTCACAGATGAAGTTTTTGGACTTGAGTCCGCCGCTGAAGCCTTCGTTGATCTCTTGGCGGGAGGGAACGTCGGCAGCCGTATTGTTCGGTTGGATTAGGTAAAGCGTTTGTTTATGGATCGTTTTTTATTGTTACCTATTCTTCTGATTGTTCTGGGATGTCAGCAAGAAGATTTTACGAAAGACGCGCTCGAGAGCTGCGTCGATGTGGTACATGATTACGCCTATTTACGTGATCGACTTGACGGCCAGGGGGTTGCAGATCTGTTTACTGAGGCAGGTGTATTTTCGATTTTTGGTGAAAAATTTCAGGGCCGAGAAGCCATTAAAAAAAGAGTGGATGGGGCCTTGTCGGGGCCAGTTACTCGACACTTGGTGAGCACTGTAGAGATCCAGCCGCATGGGCCCGGTGAGGCTCTAGGGATTAGTTATGTGACGGTCTATCTCGGGCCAAGATCGGAAAGTACTAATCCTATTGAGGTTGAAGGATTTGCGGGTATAGGCGAATACCATGATCGCTTTGCCTTGATAGATGCGACTTGCAAGATACGGTCGCGTGAATTCGTCCCCGTATTCACTTATCAGGACGGTTAAGGTATTCATTGGCGTCTGAAGTTCATCCCCTAGATTTTGTTGTGATCATTGCTGTTTTGATCCTGGTTACGGTGATAGGACAGCGTTTATCTGGGACCATAAAAAGTCGTAATGATTTTTTTAATGGGGGTAGTAATCTTCCCTGGTGGGTGGTCTCCACTAGTATCATTGCCACACTGGTAAGCGCAGTCACATTCATATCGGTACCGGCAGCTGTTTTTGCTCCAGGCGGAAATTTAACCTACTTTCAAGTGATACTTGGCCTAGCTGCAGGCAAGATTGCAGTCGGTGTATTGCTGGCCCGGCCGTTTTATGACTCTCGAGGACCGGCTACGACATATGAATACATTGGGGCAAGAATTGATAGTAGGACCGGCGAGTTGTCGCTGGTTCTGGGCCTTTTGCTTGGCGTGATTAATTCAGGTGTAAAGCTGTTAACGGCCGCGCTAGTTTTAGACGTGATGGTGGGCTGGGGAATTGCCTGGTGCGCCTTGTTTGTCGTTTCAGTCAGCGTGTTCTGGAGTAGCCTGGCAGGCATCAAGACAGTGATATGGACCGATTTCCTGCTGTTTGTCTTTTTCACTTTGGGCGCTATTTTCATGCTGGTGTTTATCGGTATGAATTTGGATCAAACCGTCTATGAAGGGCTTCACTACCTGGATCAACAAGCAAGGCTCGTCTTG
>CAZYHH010000156.1:0-7789 GCA_964647295.1 uncultured Pseudomonadales bacterium | reverse complement strand
AATCATCTGGAGCTCGTGTGCCAAGACATTTAGCAGCACTTCAGAATCACTATTCGTGTTGATGTGTCGCAGGTCTACCGCAAATAAATCCAACTGCAATTGATTTACATTAGTTAGATTGCCATTGTGGGCCAAAGTGATCCCATAAGGAGAATTGACATACATCGGTTGAGCTTCGGCCGAACTAGAAGAGCCTGCAGTAGGATAGCGACAATGTCCTATCCCAACATTACCCTTGAGACTTTGCATATGTCGTTCTAAGAAAACATCTCTTACTAGACCATTGCCTTTTCTTAAATGTAAGCGCCCATCTTCGCTAGTCGCCATCCCCGCAGCATCTTGCCCTCGGTGTTGAAGGACAATCAATGCATCGTAAAGCTGCTGGTTTACCGGCTCATTACTGACTATTCCGACGATCCCACACATAAGCGACTTCCATCTTAAAGAGGTAATCTCAGACTACGAATACTACCTTAAACTTGATCTCTTTTTCTCCTATAGATTAGGATTTAAACCTGGATCAAGGTCAGGAATATTATCGATCGAATCTTTAGCCATACCAAAGAGATCGATGATTAGGCCCTCGTAGGAAAAAAGATACCTAGCTATTTTCGAATCCACTACCCAGTCACTAATAGGTAAAAACTCCCTAAACAAAACCAATACAATCATCGAAATTATCAAACCTCTCAGCAGCCCGAATATCAACCCTAAAAACCGATCCAGACCTCCTAACCCAACTAAATTGACAAACTTGCCCATGACAAATTGAACGACAGAAGAAAAAATCAGGACAATGACAAAAATAGCAGAAAACGAAAAAACCAACCTGAGCGTTTCTCCAGCCCATTCGGGATCCAGCATAATCGCTAACTCAGAACTAAAAAAAATCGCAAGGAAAAAAGCAGCAACCCAAGCTATCAACGAAATCAATTCACGAATCAAACCTCGATAAAGTCCATAAAAAGACGATAGCAAGACCACGCTTCCAATAACAAAGTCTGCCAAAGCGATGCTAACTGGCATAGTTAGAGCATTAACTCCATTATACGAGCATCTAACTGAAACTGCTGATCAATGGACACGCGCATCTCTTCTGCATCTTTCTTGTCAAGCAGCGGCCCTACTGCCACACGATGAATTATCAACCCTTCTTTCGTTTTTTTTGATGAAATAAAGGCCTCATATCCAACCGCTCTCAATTTATCCACTAGACTATCGGCATTTTTCGACACTTCGAAACTACCTGCCTGAACGGCAAACACTTTAGAGGATGGAGAAAAAGGAATTAGAACGGGCTGACCAAAACGAGTCCCATCAATCCTGGAATAACCATCTACATCAACTTGATTTTTAAGCTCTTCAATCACCTCTACGACATCTGAGTCCGGCGCAACTTCATCGAAGCTAGGTACGCGCTTTAGACTTCCTTCCTCTATTTCAAGGTCCGGCAGTTCACTGATTTCAACCTGTGAGTCATCCAGCATCAGCGTGATCAATATAAATGACGCAGAAAGTAAAAATATACTGCCAGTGATTCTATATCGCGCGCGTTGGTTCATAAACTAAGCCGTCAACAAATCTTCGAAACATTCATGCTATTGCATGCTTGTTCTACCACATTAAACGACCCGAAGGCTAATACGGTGCTCGGGAACTCCGCAACTTGCTTAATATAATTACGGGCATCATCAAAATGCGCCAAGCAGAGCTCTTCGACTTCCATCGCTTCTTTCAATTGGTTCGAACCAAATCCCCTGGCTCCTTGAGTATCAATTAAAATCCACTTCGCTTTTATTCTCTTAGACATCTTCAAATAAACTTGCGCATGGTCCTTATTGCGAAACATCCCACAAATGACGAAATCCGGTTCGATGTTTCTCAAGGCAAGCTCATCGATTAAAAAGTCTACCCCTTGTGAGTTATGACATACATCAAACAAATAGCGATGCTCGTCTAGCAACAGCTCGCTCATCCTACCTTGTAATTTAACCCTTGGCAGACACTCTAATACCACTTGAGGATCCAATTTCGTTATTCTTTTAGTAACTTCAATGCCTAGACTCAAATTGTGAGCTGACAAAGAGCCAAGTTGAATCGATTCAATCTCAAGCTCGTTCGACTTGTAATCCCATTCTTCTTTTGCAGTCTGCGAAATTCCGAAATCTATTCCGAATGAACTTTGCCTACATTGATTGGCCTCACACAATCGATAAACCGATGCTGGCATATTGGCTCCGAGTACAACCCTTTGTTCTGGTCTAAATATACCCGCCTTCTCGGCGCCTATCTCTTCCAACGAATCACCTAAAAACTCTTGATGGTCATAACCTATACTTGTAATGACAGCAATATCTGCATCGATCGCATTAAAGGCATCTAACCGACCGCCCAATCCTATTTCTAAAATCACTATATCCAAACTAGCCCGATCAAAGGTAACTAAAGCCGCAAGTGAAGAAAACTCAAAGTAAGTCAGTGGCAGGCCATTACGTACTTCTTCGATTGTCTCGAAGCTACCGCAAATATCTTCGTCAGACAGTTCTTGTCCTTGGACCCTGATCCGCTCATTAAACCTAAAGACATGAGGAGATAAAGTCGTCCCTACCTTTAGACCATGTGAAATTAATAACTGCTCGATAGCAACACAGGTTGATCCTTTCCCATTGGTTCCCGCAACAGTAATCACCTTGTGAGAAGAACCTCTCAGTTCTAGTCGATCAATCATGAGATTCATGCGGTCCAAGCCCATGTCAATATCTTTGACATGTTGCTCCTGGATAAACGATAACCAGTGGTCCAACTCAATACTGTCTTGATAAGAGATTTCGCTCAAATCGAGTCCAAACCCCGTCTGAGATTACTGGCTGCGCTTTCCAATTCTTTAGTAGCGCTTTCGATATCATCTGTTTTTGACATCAAATCGACCAGAGCACTCCCGACCACGACACCGTCAGAAAATTTCCCAATTTCTGCCGCGGTTTCGGGTCCCTTTATGCCAAAACCTACACACAAGGGTAAATCAGTAATTGACCTTAACTTAGAAATTTTTGCAGCGACCTCGTCAACTTCAATATGTCCTGCGCCTGTAATGCCCTTCAAAGAAACATAATAGAGAAACCCAGTCGCTTTATTGGCAATAAAAGCAGATCTTTCATCAGTCGTCGTAGGTGCAAGCAAATAGATCAAATCAATTTGGTTTTCTGCCAATTCTGACTGGAATTGACCTGCTTCCTCAGGTGGTAAATTCACGATAATCAATCCGTCAACTCCTGCCAGACGAGCCGATTCAGAAAAGTTCTCCATAGCTAAAATAGAGTTCAGGTAGCCCATCAAAACAACCGGTGTCTTGGAGTCATTTTCTCGAAACTCTTTTACCATTTGGAGAACAACCTTCAAGCTTACTCCGTTTTCTAAGGCCCTCTCACTTGATTTCTGGATACTTGGCCCCTCTGCCTCAGGATCAGAAAAAGGAATGCCTAGCTCAAGGATATCGACGCCACCTCGAACCAAAGCCTTTAATGCGGGCACTGTATATTCTGGTTTTGGGTCACCTGCGGTAATGAAACTAACCAATACTTTGCGCGACTCGCTTTTAGCATCTTCAAATTTTTTTTGCATTCGAGAAATCAAACTAGAATTCCATCCATTTCTGCAACGCTGAGAATATCTTTATCACCCCTACCCGATAGATTCATTACGATGATATTTTCGGTCGACATAGTCGGTGCATTCTTAATCACCCAAGCTAACGCATGACTAGATTCTAGCGCTGGCAGTATTCCTTCTAAATTGTTGAGCAATCTAAAGGCTTCCATTGCCTCATCATCTGTAACCGAATCATACCGTGCACGACCAATGTCCTTCAAAAAAGCATGCTCTGGTCCTACTCCAGGATAGTCTAATCCAGCTGATATGGAGTGAGTCTCCATAATTTGGCCATCCGAATCGGCCATCAAATAAGTCCGATTACCATGAAGCACACCAATCTTTCCTTGATTAAGGGGCGCCGCATGCTTGCCAGTATTGAGACCTTCTCCACCGGCCTCCACCCCTACCATTTCTACTTTCGCATCTTCAATAAAAGGATAAAACAAACCCATGGCATTTGAGCCTCCACCTACACAGGCAACTATCACTTCCGGCAACTTTCCTGTCTGCTCCAGAATCTGCGCTCGCGTTTCTTGTCCTATAATCGAGGCAAAATCACGTACTATCATTGGGTAGGGGTGAGGTCCCGCAACCGTCCCAATAATGTAATGCGTTGAATCAACATTTGTAACCCAGTCCCTCATCGCTTCATTTAATGCATCTTTTAGTGTCTTAGAACCAGAGCTCACGGGTATTACATTAGCGCCAAGGAGTTTCATCCGGTAAACATTTGGACTTTGCCTTTTTACATCTTCAGCACCCATGAATACGTCACACTCTAAACCCAAACGAGCAGCCACCGTGGCTGTGGCCACTCCATGCTGTCCAGCTCCCGTCTCCGCAATCACACGAGGCTTACCCATTCTTTTAGCTAAGAGCGCTTGACCAATCGTATTGCAAATCTTGTGCGCGCCGGTGTGGTTAAGATCTTCTCTTTTCAGAAAAACACGGGCACCGCCCAAGTGTCGCGTTAGTCGATCGGCAAAATATAGAGGGGTCGGTCTGCCTACGTAATGTTTTAGGTCTTCTGCCAGCTCTCTTTTAAATTCGGGATCATATTTTAGTGCGCCATACAATGATGTGAGCTCATCAAGCGCATGTGTGAGCGTCTCTGCAACAAATCTACCCCCGAACTCACCGAAATGGCCGCTCTCAGAAGGTTGAGTATATAAGTCTTCCTCTTTAAGCAATTCGAACCTCCTGCATGAATTTCTCAACCAACTCAATATCCTTAACGCCCTTACGCCCGCCTTCTACTCCGCTACTCACATCCACTCCGAAGGGCTTAGTTGACCGTATCCCAGCAGCGACATTTTCCACCGTCAGCCCTCCTGACAATATCAATTTCCTATCCACTTTCTTCGGCCAGCTTCTCCAATCGAAGGTCTTACCTGTTCCGCCTGCAACTCCTGGGACATAACTATCAACCAATATTGCCCATGCTTCTGGGTGATAGTCTTCCAACTCTCCATAGCTTGAATCGCTACCCATCTTAATCGCCTTGATATATTGCTTTCCAAATCCCTCGCAGAATTCCTTGTTCTCGTCCCCATGAAACTGCAAACCATCAATATCGACTTCACTCAGAACATTTTCGACCTCTTCGATGGTAGGGTCTACGAAAAGCGCCACCTTATAACAATTCTCAACCGACGAGACAATCTCTACAGCCTTTTCATTTGTTATGCAGCGAGGGCTCTTCCTATAAAAGTTCAAACCAATCGAATCTGCGCCTAAACTTACAATTGCGGCTGCCTCTTCCGGAGACGTAATACCACATATTTTACACCAACAATCAAAATCAGTTGTTTTCATAGATATCTTAATCGGTGAATTATCAGACGCGGTATATTATCGGCATCCTCCTTGCGGAGAAACAACATATCTGACTTTCTATCAAAAAAAGTCCCTAGATGTGGCGGCCAATAATGCAGGCAACCTAGGCGATGGGAACAAGTATCCAGGATACTCCACTTTATAAAGGTATAAGCCACTCGAAGGCGCAGTCATACCAATCTTACTTCGATCTTTGTGTCTTAATATCTCTAACAAATAGTTATGGGGCGCGTCTTCTGTGATCTGCGACAAACATGAAGCAATATTTCTGACCATATGTAAAAGAAATGCATTGGCCTCTATATCTAACACAATCAGATCTCCAACCCTCTTAACCAGACAGCGATTAACCCTCCTATATGGAGAATCTGCCTGACAACCCGCGCCACGGAAACTTGTGAAATCGTGCTCACCGAGTAAGTTTTGGGCATGCCAATGCATAAGATCGGCATCTACACACTGAAGACTCCAAGCCAAATCACTAGCATGTACATCTTGCTTTCTATCCATAAACAAGTAGAGATATCGTCTGGCAGCTGCGCTAAATCGAGCATGAAAAGTATCTTCGACTTGAATAATCCAGGTTACGTTTATGGATTGAGGCGTAAGTGAATTCACTCCTCGAAGCCACTGATCTAACCCTCTATCGGAATCACTACAGAAACTGGCTACCTGCCCCATCGAGTGAACACCCGCATCAGTTCTACCTGCTGCTGACAACAGCACCTCAGAGTTCGCGACCTGGCTTAACGCCTTTTCCAAGTCACCTTGGACGGTATTCTGATCAGCTTGGCGTTGCCAGCCATGGAAAACAGTACCGTGGTATTCAATCCCTATTGCATAGGTTGGCACGCTTAGCTTTATTCCTTTCCAGAATCTTTAGCATTAATAGATTTTAATAAATCTTCCGCCTGCTCTCTCTGCTCATCGTCACCTTCATCGATCACTTCTTTAAGGATATCCTGAGCCGCCTCGATTTTATCAATTTCAATATTAGCTTTTGCAAGATTGATCTTGGTGCTAGTAGTGTATGACTCTTCCTCTAGCTCTCTTTCGTATTCCTCAGAATTTAGTGCAGAAACTGTCGGCTCATGTTGCTTTTCTATCGAGTCCACTTGAGGATCAACAATGGCTTTGAAATCTTCGTTCATCAATTCTTCATCCAAATTTTCTCTTCGAACCGAGCTTCTTCGAATAGACAAAACAATCAGTCCTACCGCGAAAACCCCAAACACAAGATAGACTGGTATGGGCGCAGAGCCCCGAAAAAATATTTTCATTGAGCGCACGAAGGTATCCAAAAACCCCACCTTCTGAGTTAACTCTTTACGCGCTTGTCCTAATTTTTTAAGAAGATCATCGACTTGAGTGCTTAACGCTTGAATCTGTTCATCCTTCGCATTGAGCTGTTGGTTCACATACAACCTTTCCTCGCTGTATTTCTGAGTCAATTCTTTAATACGTTGATCAAGTAACTCCTTTTCTTTGAGGAGTTTCGGGCCACGAACAGTCCAGCTTGTGGTTCCATCGCCATCCGTTGGACCACTTTCTTCTTGTGAAAAAATCCGAACATCTCCCTTAAACAAAGGTGCTTTAGTTGGCAACCCAACTGGATTGGACTCTCGATTCAAAATATCCGAATACCGTCTGGTCTGATCTTTAACCAGCGACGCTGCTTCCTTTTTATTCAAACTCAGAGATTCCTGCTCTGTCGGGATCGTTAATTTATAGTCTGTTTTGACTAAGTTCATATTACCTTCGATGAAGGCACCCAGGTTTAAGCGATAGATTGCCGCCATTTGTTGATTCACAGAGACGCTTTCTGAAGGTCTGGTTTTGGAAGCTATACGCCACAAGGTTTCGTTCTTTTGCGTATAAAGAACCCCCTTTAATTCAGGCTTTGCTAATGTAGATAGCGCATTGCCGCTCTTGTCGAACAAAATCGCGAACTCTCTAAGCATTGCGCCACTTGACCAAGACACTTCTAAGAGAACGACCAGAAAATTTTTGTCGACTCGCTGGTTCCCTATCACCTCTATATATGCACCATTAGCATCTCGTCTCGCATATATTTCTAATCCATCCAGATACGCTGACCGTTCGATGTCTAAATCTGAAAAATACCTATCTTCAGCAATCTTCACTGAGATGGTTTCATATTGGATTACGCCAACATCTAAAAGTGGTATCCGCCCTTGAAAACCATTGTCGTCAGTAGATTGCAGCTCGAACTCACCAAGCTCTAAGGCCTGACCACTTAAACCAACTAGAATCAGACAGCAGAAAACCGAGATTCGATAAA
>CAZYHH010000155.1:0-7793 GCA_964647295.1 uncultured Pseudomonadales bacterium | reverse complement strand
TTGCCAAGATCTGGACCGGTGAAGAACCTGAGGGTGAGAACACGGGCAACTTTGCCCAGGGCAGCGCCACGGTCGAGGTCAATGTGAGCGCAGGTGAACCCCTTTGGTACATGCACCTGGAAGACAACACCGGGGGAGTCAGTGGCATGATGATTCGTAAAACGTCTGAGCCAGCGGTGGATGTTACGGCTAATATTCCAGCCCTTATGGTCTCTACGGGCAATGGCGACATCATCAAGGCACTCATTCAAACAAGCGTCGAATCGTCAGATGAAACTGATTCTGCAGAGGTTCAGGTTAAGTTGGTAGGGGCAGAACCCGATGTGATTTCCCTCTATGACAATTATACTCCCGACAAGGATATCACCTTGTATTTTGGAGCGACACCGGAACAGGTGGCACGGATAATAAATGAGTTTGAGACTGAGGCAGGAATTGTTCTTCCTTCTGAAGAGAAGGCCAAGGTTAACAATGCCCTTGCATTTGCACAGGTTGCGGGTATTGGCGGTGGCCCCGACGAGGATGATTCATTTGAGGAGGTGGAATATGATTCTGTTTATGACGATATTGTTCTAAATATCATTTCGGGTGGTCTAATGACTGCGGCTCAGGAGTCTGAGGATTTTGACGCTTACATTGATAGCCATCCTGATTTTCAATCATTATTGGACAACTACTGGTCGCGCAGAGGCAACAGAGACTTTGTTTCGGAATTGGGTGCTTCCGCTGGACAGGTGGCCGCAATAATTGCCGCCTTTGAAGCACAATCTGGAAAAGCTCTGAACGATGCAGAAAAGGCTACAATCACAAATACAGTGTCATTTATAAAGTTGGCAGGCCTTGTCTGGACTGGTGGTGACGGTGACAGTGATGGTGATGGTTTGAGCGATTTTGATGAGATCAACATGATTGGGAGTAATCCCGACAATGGAGATTCAGATGGTGACGGTTTGAGTGATGGAGATGAGTGGGATCTTTATTTTACCGACCCCACCAATCCTGACACAGATGGCGATGGTTTAATAGATGGCCAGGAAATCATGGTGGCGCAAACCGATCCGTTCAATCCTGATACCGATGGTGATGGGTTGTTTGATGGGGAAGAGGTCGAGGACGGTTTGGATCCGCTTGTGTCCGATGAGATGGCGGGTGGCATTGGTGGCGGTGAACTCAACCTTGATGAGGATGGCGACGGCCTGACCATGGCGCAGGAGAATGTCTTGGGAACAGATCCGTTTAATTCGGATACAGACGGGGATGGCCTTGGCGACAAGGTTGAAACCAACACCGGGATTTATGTCAGTGCGGAAGATACCGGCACCAACCCGAATCATCCTGATGTGGATGAGGATGGGTTGTGGGATGGTGTTGAGACCAATACCGGGGTGTTTGTCGATGAAAACGATACCGGGACCAGCCCGTTCCTGGCTGATACCGATGGCGATGGGTTTGATGACGGTCAAGAGATGTGGGAGTTCCCGCCAACCGATCCGACCGATTCGTCGAGTCATTATGTTGAACCGGATGATTTTGGTTTCCTTGAGATATGGATATTCCCAGGAGATTACACCTTTGGTGACCATCCAATTGCCAGGACCCAGACCAAAAACTGGGACAATGGGCAATACGAAATCACATTGCCGCCGGGCAGGTACAAGCTCAAGGTTCACTCTCACCAATCCCTCTTCAAGAGTGAGTGGTACAAGGGTCCTGACCCCAGTGCTGCTGATGCTTTCACCTGGGAAGATGCCTATGTCATCGATCTTACTAACGATGAGAGCGACGTTGATGTTGAGTTGGGTGCGACGCCTTCAGGCAAGGTGGCAGGTACAATCAAGGAGACGGGCGCTCCAGATGCAAAAATCGGTTGGCCTGAGGTGACAATGCATGATCCGTTTGATGAAGACACCATGTATTGGCCTGGCAGGTTCGACCGTGAATGGATTCATCCTGAAGGTGCCGAGGATGGCTACATGAGTAACGATTATGAAATGCTCGTCCCTGTAGGGAAGTACAAGCTGCGCATGCAGTTCAATGACGGATCATACCTTACGACCTACTACAAGGACAATGGCGATGGGACATTCGGGACCACCTCCTTTGATGATGCGGATGTGCTCAACATTACCAAGGATGGACTGACCGGGATTAATTTTGACCTGGCGGGAGCGCCGACGGGTACCATAACCGGTAAGTTTACCGACAAGGACACCGGTTCATTCTCCGGTGACTGGTATTCGGTCATATTGCGCGGTGCAAATGAGGAGTGGGGAGAGTGGAGACACCTTAATGTTGAGATCGATCGCTCGAGCAAGGCATACACAGCCAAGGCACCTGCGGGGACCTGGAAGGTGATGGCAGAATCGTGGCCGAACTATCCTGAGTCCTTTTACACCGGCGCTGACAGCGACTCGAGCACCTCATGGTCGGCCGGTAAAACGATTACGGTGGAGGTTGACAAGACCCTGACCGATATCAACTTCAAGGCGGTCTACCAGGCCGATACCTCGTTTGATTACGGTGGTACAGCAACGATAGCTGGCTCAGTGGCTACGGCAGAAAAGACAGCGGTCGCCAGGGCAAGGGTTGAGATTCGAAGCAAGGATTGGGTGATATTTGCCGAGAGCCAAACGGACAACGATGGCAAATACACATTTGGCAAAATGCCACCCAATACATACATACTTACGGCCACTCCACCCAGCGGCGTTGAGGCTTATCAGAAGTATGGACAGTCGGCTGAAGTGGAGGTGTCACTTTCTGATGGTGCCACCGTATCACAGGACCTGACTCTGGCCTCAGCCAATGTATACGGCCGTATACTCAAGCCGGACGGCAAACCAGCTACCTGGGTTCATTTCTGGATCTATGAGGACACCGACGGTGATGGATGGTTTGACTGGAAGGAGGATGGGTCAGCAAAAGAGTATCACGGAGAAACCGATGATAATGGTTACTTTGCATTAACGATAGCTGAGTCTTCCTATGGAATAGAATTTCATCTGCCGCCTCATTTCAACGGTATTGAGCCGATCTCAGTTCAGAGTTTTAGCATTAACAGCGATAGTACCGCTGAAAAGGATTTTGGTACTATAAACCTGAGTAAGACAACCAAGACAATCAGCGGCACGGTCACAAACGCGAGTGGAGATCTCATCACCAGTGGACACGTGCATGCGTGGAGGATTGATGGACAGGGCTGGGCGGATGCCGAGCTTGGGTCCGATGGAACCTACACGCTGAGTGTGAGCCCGGGTGAGTGGGAGATCATGATCGATCCCCCATGGGAAGGCGGCGCCAACTGGCAATACACGGGTAATCCGAAGACGGCTCGGTTTAGCGATTCCATCGCGATTTACAGTATAGCAACCACCAAGGGGACGGTCACGGTTAAGACCGGAACCGAGAGTAGTCCCGCTGAGCATGGCCTGAAGACGAGTGATGAGTTCACCATTTCAGACTCTAGTCCGGCCGCCTACAATGGCAACTTTACCGTTGCGAGTGCCAAGAAGAGCGAGTTTACCTTTAAGATGGACAGTAGTCCGAAATCAGGAACGACCGGCACCATCAAGCTCAAGGAGACGGTTACTGCCAACTTTAAGGTAAGCACGTCTGATTCTGTTATTTCGGGAACATTCCTTATGCCCGAAACCGATAGCGAGGGTAATCTGACAGGAAAATACACAACCATCCCGTCCGACAAACGTTACGGTGTTTCTGTTGAGGTATGGAGTGAGCAAGGTTTTGGCAACTGGGCACCAATCGGTACCGACGGAACCTTTTCGATCAATGTTGCAGAGGGGATTTACAATGTCTTTTTCTGGATCGATCCATCTCAATTTCCTGGCTACGGATCTCCGGGATCAGCCGAGGTTCGTATCAAGTCGGGTGAAACAGCCAACTTAAATTTAGAGACAGGGCCTTTTGCCAGTGCTCTGATTGATAATCCGGACGGAGGCAAGGCGTTGAGCTTTGCAAAATTGAGTTCAAAGATCGTTGGTACTGTGACCGGCGTGGACGGGAGTGGTTTACCCCAGATCCCGGTATTCGCCTGGAGCCGTCAGGGTGGTTGGGCCGATACATCGACAGATTCGGATGGCAAATACTCAATGTATGTTGCCGCTGGAAAATGGGAGGTGGTCGCCGAGCCGGGCTTCAATTCGGCATATGGAAATCAACCGCCCAAGCGTACCAAAGTCAAAAAAGACTCAACTTCAACTGTTGATTTCTCATTTGCCAAGGCAGGTCACACTGTTAAAGGTACTGTTCGAAACAGTTCTGGTGTTGCCATCTCAACCCTTTGGGCTTGGGCATATGCGCGTACGGACAATGATGATTTTGACGTGATCACAGATGCACCGGTTGATCAGGGTGAGTTTACCCTGAAGTTGCCGGCCGGCAACTACAAGGTGGGACTTTGGATAGGGCCTGAGACCGGTTACAGCATGAAGAGTGAAGTGGACGTGGACCTGTCCGGTGAAGAGTCAACATCAACCACATCTATCACGGTTGAAACCAGCGATAAGAAGATAGTCGGCACCTTGGTGGATTCGTCCGGCAACGCAGTGACTGGTATTGAGGGTGATGTGTTTGCTGTGAAGGGTGGCGACCAGGGCGGAGCCTGGGTTGAGGCGAGCATCAACGAGGAGACCGGTGCATTTACGTTAAACCTAACATCGGGTACTTGGGACATGGGGTACTATCTTGAACTCGACAGTGACGACGGCGATTATTCGCCATTCCCAAATAAGGCTCAGTCTGATGATTTGAGCGGGGTTGTAGTTGACAGCGACAATTCGTCAGTCACCAAGAACATTCAGTTGGCGTCGCTGGCTGGATCCATTGCCGGAACCGTGAAACTGCCCGATGGCAATGCCTTGAGTTCTGAGGTGTATGTTTTTGTCAACCGAGTTACCGAGTCGTCTTCAATTGATCCCTACTTTGATGATGTGAAGACCTCCAGCGGGGCTTATAGCTTTAAACTCGAAAGTGGCTACAAATATAAGGTAGGCGTTTATCTGGAGCCTGGCTCTTCCTATGCGGAGCCGTCGGCCATCGAAGTTGACCTCACATCCGACACTTCAAAAACAGGCCTTACGCTGACCCTGGGAAGCAATGATTCATCCATTGCTGGCACTATCGTGCAATCCGATGGCAGCGCAATGGAGGAGGAAGTATATGTGTATGCATGGTCGGACAAGGGGCAGGCGGTTGAAACCACCAGTGATTCTAATGGTGCCTACTCTATGAATGTGCCATCCGGTGCCAACTGGTATGTGGGTGCCGATTACCAGGCGGTTGGAAGTGACGGAAGTGCCCTGAACTATAAAACGAACAAGGAACTTGCCGTGGATCTGACTTCGGGCAATCAAAATGTCACCGGCAAGACTCTGACCATCTTCAAGCAGAGTTACGATTTGCCCACGTCGATTGCGGATTCGTTCACGGTCTCAAGCGGCTATTCCAAGGTTTTGGCCGATGGTACACAAATAACCATACCGGCCAACGCGGTTCCGGTATCCGACACGTCCAGTAAGGTGACAATCAACATTTCGCCAGTCACCACCGGGCTCTCTGCCACATCGACCACAAAGCCGGTCGGGTATGGTTACGCCTTTGAACTACTGGACAGCAGTGGCAAGGCCATCACGAGTAATTTTACCAAGGATGCAATCATTACCATTAGCTATTTAGGTTATGGCAAGGAAGGCACCTCGTTTACGTCTGAGGATCAGGAGAAGAATATCAAGGTTTCATTCTATTCGACCAGCAAGGGTGCCTGGGAGGAGGCCAAGTCTGTTACGGTGGATGCGGAAAGTGATAAGATATTTGCCAGCGTGGATCACTTTTCATCGTGGTCAGTAACCAGTCCTCAATCAAGTGAGATTGCTGCAAATTCGACGCCAACGATCAGCGCATCCACGTTTGAAGTGGCCGAGAATGCCACGGAAGTGGGGACTAAGACGGGTTCGGATGCTGATGGCGATACGCTGGGTTACACCATCACGGCGGGTAATGATGCTGGTTTGTTTGCCATCAACTCGTCCACAGGCGCAATCACGGTTGCCAAGTCGTTGGATTATGAAACAGCCACATCCCATAGCCTGACAGTCACGGCTACCGATGCCAGTTCAGCAACGGCCACTGCAACGGTGACTGTCAATGTCACGGACGTGAAGCCGACCTTCTCAGCGACAAGCTACAGCGCTTCAGTTGACAACACTGCCAGTGCCGGGGCGACAGTTGTTGATGTCGATGCTATCGAGGCTAGCGTCTATTCCATCACGGCCGGTAACACTGATGACCGGTTCACGATTAATTCAAATACCGGTGTGATCCAGTCGGCCAAGGCGTTGAACACCGATTCCACGACCAGCTATACCTTGACGGGGCAGGCAACTGATGGAACGGATTCATCAACAGCGGCCGTTACTGTGACGACGGTGGACAAGACGGCGCCAGTCATTACCCTCAGTGGAGGGGCATCAGTCACCCACGAGGCGCTGGAGACCTATACCGATGCTGGGGCAAGTGCGACCGATGTTTTTGATGACAAGTCGTTGACAGTCAAGAGCAGCGGTTTTGTGAACAACAGAATCACAGGCAGCTACACCCTTACCTTCACCGCGACTGACGCAGCAGGGAACAAGGCCGCTACCACTCGATCGGTGTCGGTGGTTGATACAACGGTTCCGGCGATCACAGTCAAGGGTTCGGCCAGGGTGACGCATGAGGCAGCGACGGACTATACCGATGCCGGGGCGACTGCGCTTGACAAGGTTAGCAGGACGATAACCCCGACAGTAAGTGGTACCGTGGATGTGAATAAGCTGGGTGCATACACGATAACCTACACGGCAACTGATGCTGCAAATAACACGGCAACATCAACTCGTGTGGTGACTGTAAAGGACACCACGCCTCCAACTCTTACGGTTACAGGTGGCACTTACGTAACGCATGAGGCTGCCACGACATACACCGATGCGGGTGCTACTGCCACGGACACGCTGGACCCAAGTGTAAGCGTGACGGTTGACAATCCTGTTGATGTGAAGACGCCGGGAGTATATACGGTCACCTACACAGGTGCCGATTCAAGTGCCAACAAGACACTTGCAACTAGGACCGTGGTGGTTAAAGACACGGTTTCTCCTGTAATCACATTGACAGGTGACGGCACTGTCACGCATGTGGGTAATACAGCCTACACCGACACAGGCGCCACTGCGTCAGACTCCGTTGGCGGAGATCTGTCGAGCAATATCGTAGCTACCAGTACGGTGAACCAGGATGCCGTTGGTAGTTACACGGTTAAATACAATGTGAGTGATGCGTCAGGAAATGCGGCGACAGAGGTGACAAGGACAGTTGTTGTTAAGGACCTGACAGCCCCCGTCATCAAGTTGGTTGGCGGATCATCCGTTGTTGCCACAGAGGGGCTTGCCTATGAGGATCTTGGTGCGACTGCCACCGATGATTTTGAAGGGGATTTGGCTTCAAGTCTGATGGTTACTAGCAGTGTAGATACGTCTAAGCTTGGTACATATACTGTTAAGTATAATGTCGCCGACTCCAAAGGTAATGCAGCTGCAGAGGTGGTTCGGTCGGTGACAGTACAAGACACCAACGGGCCGGTTATTTCAGTTGCAGGCGAGAGTTCCATAACGCACGAGGCTGCCACGATATACACTGATGCGGGTGCCACTGCTACGGATACACTGGACGGAAGTAGGAGTGGGACGGTTGACAATCCTGTTGAAGTCACCAAGCCTGGAACCTATAAAGTAACC
>CAZYHH010000154.1:271-7812 GCA_964647295.1 uncultured Pseudomonadales bacterium | reverse complement strand
TGCTCAGGCAGCCTGGAATTGGTCAAAAAGTAGCAAATGCGTTCGATCAATCAGGAGGCATAAAAAATAGTGATCCGGACGCCGCGCTTTATGATGGTTTTTTGCAAGACGAAGATAGGTCTCGCTGCCTTTCGTTTCATGAAGAAAGGAGAAAGGGCGAATTTCCACCATTGGATTTTAGAGATAAGCGCTTGCCGGTGTTGCGCGACAGACTAAAAATGAGGAGTTTTTCTGAATATGCGAGCGATGAGGAGAAAAAGGAGTGGGCCGGCTGGGTCAGACAAAAATTATTAGCTGATGGGGAACATCTGAGTCTGGAAAAATTCGACTGGGAGATTGAACAGCTCAGAAAAGAGAGCATGTTATCTGAGCAAAAACATAGATTGTTAGACGAACTCGTGGAGCACGCTAATCGCATTAGAGAAAAATACGAACTAAATGAATCTTGTTCTTGATAGGCCGGTCGAAAGCGGGCCAAAGGTTTGTGGTTAATAGAGATATATAAATAAGGGAGGATGTGTTGCAGGCATTAACTCGCGGAAATATTCGCTTGGCGGCAACTGTAATGTTGCTGCGAGATGCTGATGAAGGGCTTGAGGTTTATATGGCTAAACGACCCGGTAAAGGAGTTTTTCCGGACATCTATGTTTTCCCAGGAGGGAAAGTTGACGAGTCGGATTGGGCACCAGACATCTGCTCTGGACTGACGGATACAAAAGCTAGTGCCAACATGAATCTAGATGCGGGTGCTCTAAGGTATTGGGTAGCTGTTGCGCGGGAGTGTTTTGAGGAGTGTGGAGTTTTGCTTGTGCGCGATTACGATGGAGTACCCAGATCTTTGGATGAGCAGGGTGGGGAAATTACTTCTATCAAGCGCAGCAAGTTGTTAGAGGGTAAGGTTAGTTTTCAATCTATCTGCGAACAAGAAAACTGGTTAATCGACTGTGAATCGCTAGCCTATTTTAGCCATTGGATTACACCTGAAAGCGCTCCCAAACGGTTTGATACTCGTTTCTTTATAGCTGCTATGCCTCAAGATCAAAGAGCGGCTGCTCATGAGAAAGAGATTTCTGATGCTCAGTGGATTAGGCCTACACTAGCGCTAGAACAGTTCCATGAAGGTCTGTGGAAAATGATCGATCCCACTATTAGGTCCTTAGAAACGTTGTCTCAATTTAGTGATGTATCGACGGCACTAGTCAATGTCAGAGGGGGTGATCATTTGATGCCGTGGACCGAGGCACTTGGTCAGCAGGGCATGCAAAAATTTATATCGAAGCCTGTTTAAAATGTTGGGTAAATGGGTCCTGGAAAAGGTAGGTTGAGTTGAAAGATTTAATAGAGGGTGATAAATCGAACTCCCTGGCTTGGGAATTGCTAGGCTCACGATATGAAGATGCCGGACTTATCCTGTTTGACAAACGTATTGATTCTCTAAGAAACCCGAGAAACCGGAAAGAGTTTGATCGGTTGATCCTAGAGTCAGTGGATTGGGTGAACATTGTCGCATTGGACGCTGAGTCTCGCTCGGTAATGATCAGGCAATATCGATTTGGGGTGGGTTATGTCACTTTGGAGACACCCGGCGGTATGGTCGATGAAGGCGAAGATTCTAAGGTAGCAGCTATTCGTGAACTCAAAGAGGAAACCGGCTATAAGAGTGATCAATGGAGTTACTTAGGTTGTGTTGAACCTAATCCAGCTTTTCATAATCACTTGTGTCATCACTGGTTGGCTGAAAATGCCTACCTGGATGAAGAGCAATCTTTAGGAGATGGCGAAATGATCAGTATAGAACTGATGAATGAAGAGCAGGTTCGCGAATCGGTTTTGTCAGGCGAGCTTAAGCATGCGCTTGCATTGTCAGCTTTATCACGTGTGTTTCAGATATGGCCGCTACCCTATCGACAGCCATTTAATAGAAAATAGTTATTTGCTTATTGCCTTGATCTTGATGATAGCGAATTAGAGACAACCATCAGCTTGCATCCAACTTTGAAATAAGCAAATCTTTAGACAATGATTCGATACGCTTTCTAGTTTGAGAGTGAATTGCCACAGTCTTTAGCTGATTCATTAAAAGTTTTGATAAAACTGCTAGGCGTAGAGCATTGTTAATGGCTATCGAGTTCGAGGTCGAGAAAATTATGATAAACAGGAAAATCTGGTAAATGACTAGAATAGAAGGGAAGGTTGCAGTCATTACTGGGGGTGCGGGAGGTATCGGACGTGTTGCCGCTCGCCGGTTTATAGAAGAGGGCGCTTCAGTGTTGTTAGTTGACGTTGACGAGGAAGCCCTTGTTCAGGCTTGTGCAGACATTCCTTCTAATCAGATCAGTTATTTTGTCGGTGACGTCACCAATTGGAGTGATAATCAAGCGATGATCACGGTGGCGGAAGAACGATATGGCGGCGTTGATATTTTTTTAGCCAACGCCGGTATAGAAGGAGACGTTTCATCTATACTGGACTACGACGAAAAGGTCTTTGATCGGTTGATGGCTATAAATGTAAAAGGCCCTTTCCTTGGTATAAAAGCAGCCGTTCCTGCAATGCTGCGAAGGGGCGGGGGAAGTATCGTGATTACCTCAAGTGTTGCCGGGGTGCGTGGTGGACCTCGATTGGCACCTTACGTAACGAGTAAACATGCGGTGATAGGACTAATGAAATCTGCGGCTAAAGAATTCGCAGGTAACGGTATCAGAGTGAACACCGTAAATCCGAGTCCGGTGGAAACTCGTATGATACGAAGTATAGAAAAAGGATTATCGGAGGAAGACCCGGATGCCATTAAGAAAAGCATGCAGGCTAATATTCCATTGGGGCGCTATGCGGAGCCGGTTGATGTGGCTAACTTGATGCTGTTCTTAGCAAGCGACGAAAGTAGATTTATTACAGGATCAATACATATGGTCGACGGTGGCTCGTTGGCCTGAACGTTTTGGGTTTTTCAATTAACTAAACATTAGAGGTGTCAGAAGAATCGATGAAGGAAGCATTACTGGAAACAAACTTATCTTTACCCAACAAGAGGGCAGGGAAGGTTCGTGATTTATATGATGTCGTGTTGGGAACAGAGGAAGCTCTCTTGATCGTAGCGACCGATCGGATTAGCGCATTTGATGTTGTAATGGAAAATGGATTTCCAGGAAAGGGTGTGGTTCTGACGCAGATCTCCCGTTTTTGGTTTGATTTTTTTAGTGATCAGTTTGCGCACCATTTAATCAGTACGGATGTAAATGAAGTACCAGGGTTGACCGATGAGGAAAAAAGCGCGTTGACCGATCGTATTATGCTTTGCCGAAAAACTCAGGTAGTGCCGATAGAGTGTATCGCTAGAGGCTACATTACCGGGAGTGGTTGGAAAGATTACCAAGGATCGGGCGAGGTTTGTGGTATTAAGCTACCAGATGGGTTGCAGAATAGTGATAAGTTAGAGTCACCCCTGTTTACCCCATCGACTAAGGCCGAAACGGGTCATGATGAAAACATCAGTTTTGAAGAAGGAGCCTCCATAGTTGGTTTAGATTTGATGAACTGGCTGCGCGAATCGACGTTATCTCTTTATAGAGAAGCCAGGGACTATGCGCTGGATAAAGGTATTATTTTGGCTGATACCAAGTTTGAGTTTGGGCGGTTACCAGGTCAGGAAGAGCCACTGCTGATTGATGAGATTTTCACTCCGGATAGTTCGCGATTTTGGCCGGCTGCAGAATGGGAACCAGGACGTGAACAAGCTAGCTTTGACAAACAAATTGTGCGCAATTATCTAGAAACGGTGGTTGCTTCAGGAGAGTGGGACAAAACACCTCCGGGGCCAGAATTGCCGGATGAAGTTGTAGAGAAGGGTATCGCAAGGTACTTGGAAGCATATGAACTGTTGACAGGAAATAGTCTTACACTTTGATGCGCTGGGCCGACTACAAACAGTTATGCAATAGGCCTGACTACCAATCTCGTTGGATGATTGAGCAGACATTAGAGTTGGCCGATCACGTTGGGCTTGAGATGATTCGTGAGCAACTTGTCAGGGTATTACAGGCCCAGCCTTTAGAGGCTCCTTCTGACCACAAAGGCGGGTCGACTGCAGAAATGTATAAGCTAGATCTTTGTCGTGAAACACGTCGTCAAATTTGTGAATTGGTGGTGCAAGCTAAGGTAAAGAATATAAGGAGTGCCTTAACTCTTGAGAGAGGATTGTCCGGGTTTGAAGAGGCTTGGACGGAATACTGTGACTACTCTGGTTGAATTGTCTTGAAGAAAATCTTGATTGCTAATCGAGGGGCAATTGCTCGAAGGTTGATTCGAGCTTTTGAGGAGCTAGGGCTGGAAAGTCTAGTACTATATTCAGATGCGGATGCGGGCGCGCCCTATATAGCAGAGGCCAGTTCGGCTATTCGAATGGAGGGTAACCAGCCTGTCGATACTTATCTTAATACTCCAGCGATCTTGGAGTTAGCTGAGAAGTATAAGGTGGACGCTATACATCCGGGCTATGGATTTTTGTCAGAAAATATGGATTTTGCCCGTAAAGTGGTAGAGCGTGGAATTATTTTTGTGGGACCTGAGCCGGAGCTAATTGGGCGAATGGGCCAAAAAATTAATGGAAGAAGGGAGATCGAAGAGTATGGGTTTCCTGTATTTCCTGGATCACAAGCGGTTGATTCAGGCGGTGACCTGGGGGATTTGACATCCGCTATCGGATTTCCATTAGTGGTGAAGCCTAGTGGGGGCGGTGGTGGAATTGGAATGCAAGTCGTGCAAAGGCAAGAAGAACTTGCTTTGGCTATTGCTCGTGCTCGTTCGGTTGCAGAGAATGCTTTTTCTGACTCTACATTGTATCTTGAAAAGTGGATTGAAAGGCCACGGCATGTTGAATTTCAAGTTATCGGTGATGGAGAAGGAGGATGTATTCACGCTTTTGATCGAGAATGTTCGGTCCAAAGAAGGCACCAAAAACTTATAGAAGAAAGCCCTACCCCTAAGTTGGATGAAGTGAGTTTGTTAAAGCACGCTCAGCTAGCTGCCAATGTTTGCGGCAAAATGAAATACAGTAGTTTAGGGACGATAGAGACGCTCTTTTTATCGGAAGATGATTTTGGTTTTTTGGAGATGAATACGCGAATTCAGGTTGAGCATGGGGTAACTGAAGAGGTGACTGGTTTGGATCTCGTTAAGCTGCAGATGGGCTTGTTTATGGGCGATGAGCTGCCTTCCCAGGAAGATGTGGCTCGATCAGGTTTTGCGATCGAGGCGAGGCTTTATGCTGAGGACTCAGAAACGATGTATCCATCGACCGGTATGTTGCAGGCTTTTGCGCCTCCTAAAATGTATGGGGTGAGAGTCGAGACTGGTTACCAAGAAGGCCAGGTGGTTAGTCCTTACTACGATCCATTATTGGCTAAAGTGATTGCCAAAGGAGATACTCGTGAGCAGGCGATTGGTCGTTTGTCAGTGGCGCTGCGAGCTTTTGATGTGTCTGGCGTAAAAACAAATGCTGGACTATTACAAAAGGTTTTAGCCAACGAAGACTTTTTAGTGGGTAATATAGATACCGGATTACTCAATCGTTTATGATTGCTTTTGAGGAAGGATTTGCGTTAAGGAGAAAGAATGTCGAAGCACGATGTGGAAAGTGAAGTGACTGGTAATGTATGGAAAGTGCTTTTGGAAGTAGGTTCAGAAGTTGCAGAAGGTGATGTGATCATGATTTTAGAATCAATGAAAATGGAAATACCTGTAGAGTCACCAGTAGCTGGCACCCTAACGGAGCTAAAAGTTTCGCCCGAGGATCAGGTTGAAGAAGACCAAATCCTCGCTGTGGTTGAGAACTAATCACCTTTTCGCTCGATGGATTGAATTTGTAGATCTGAACCGGTAGAAATTCCACAGTTTGCTGGTTGAGAGTTTTGTTTTGGGCTGTGTTAGCCTATTTCGACGCTTTAGAGTTTATTTATTGGGGGAATTATGAGCGAAGATTTGGTGACGATAGAAGTGAGTGACGGTGTCGCGGATGTTCGACTTAATCGTCCAGAGAAATACAATGCGCTTAATCCCGAAATGTTTTCTGCGATTAGTCAAGCAGGAGAAAATCTTAGCGAAGCCAAGGACGTGCGCGCGGTTGTATTGTCGGGAAACGGTAATGGGTTTTGTGCTGGCTTGGATATGTCCAGCTTTGCACGAATGGCTGACTCTTCTAGTACTTCGGCACAACAGGAGTCCGGGGTAGAGCAAAGGTCTGATCCTGTGAATTTTGCTCAGAAAACGGCTTATATTTGGAAAAGATTGCCGATACCCGTTATCACGTCTATTCACGGCGTGGCCTACGGCGGAGGTGCTCAGATTGCATTGGGTGGTGATATCCGTATAGCGGCTCCAGAGGTAAAGATGTCCATCCTGGAGATCAAGTGGGGGTTGATACCTGATATGAGCCTCTCCCAAACACTTAGGGATCTGGTGTCGTTAGATATTGCAAAGGAACTTATGTTTACCGGCCGTGTGTTGAATGGTGATCAGGCAAGAGATCTGGGTCTCGTGACACATGTCGATAACAATCCGCTAGAAAGAGCGTTTGCTCTTGCCAAGGAGATAGCGAGTAAATCTCCTGACGCAGTAAGAGCAGGTAAGAAATTATTAGAGGAGACTTGGCACGCGGACCAACGTTTTGGGCTGGAGCTGGAAGAGCGCCTGCAACGGCAATTAATTGGTTCACCGAATCAAGTTGAGGCGATAACGGCCAACTTCGAAAATCGAGAACCGAATTTCGCTGATCCGGAGTAACCGATGTCTTGGGAAGGTGAAATAAAGGAACTTGAAAGGCGTCGACATCTGGCTCAGCAACAAGGTGGGCAAGAAGGGATTGCCAAACAGCACGCCCGGGGCAGGTTGACGATTCGAGAGCGAATAGAGACGTTGTTAGATAAAGATTCCTTTAAAGAGCATGGCCGAGCAACCGCGAGTCCTGTTTATGACGATAACGAAGAAATAGTCGAGTATGCTCCAGCTAATTATATTGTGGGGTTTGGCAAAATTAACGACCGTAGAATTGTTGTAGGCGGAGAAGATTTCACCTTGAAGGGTGGTTCGCCGAATGCAGCTGGATTGCGTAAGAGTGTTTATGCGGAACATCTTGCTGTTCAGTACAAAGTTCCGTTGGTCCGTATGCTAGAAGGGGGTGGAGGTAGCGTAAAGGGATCTGCAAAAAAAGGCGGAACGGTTGGAGAGCCAGTGTTTACCGAGCCGCGATTCAAGATTATTGCTGATGCCATGTCAGAAGTGCCGGTGGTGTCTGGAGCAATGGGGGCAGTTGCGGGGTTTCCAGCTGGGAGATTGGTAGCATCACATTTTTCGGTTATGACGAAACATACTGCTCAAGTGTTAATTGGCGGGCCTGCTCTGGTAGAACGAGCGTTGGGCGTGAGTCTTAGTAAGGACGAGTTAGGTGGTGCGCAAGTGCATGCGACCAGTGGAGTTATCGATAATCTTGCCGAAGACGAGCATGAAGCTTTTGATCAGATCAAACGATTCCTCAGTTATTTGCC
>CAZYHH010000154.1:0-256 GCA_964647295.1 uncultured Pseudomonadales bacterium | reverse complement strand
GAACGCCTAGATATGAATGTAATGATTCTTCGGAGCGCATGGAACAAGATTTACTGACCGCAGTACCAAGGGATAGTAACGCTGGTTTTGACATGAGAGCGATAGTGAATATGGTCGTCGACCAGGAAAGTTTTTTTGAGATCGGGAAGGACTTTGGTCCCAGTCAAATTTGTGGGCTAGCAAGAATGACAGGTCAACCTGTTGGTATATTGGCAAATGATTGTATGGTGTATGCTGGAGCCATGACTGCACAGGC
>CAZYHH010000153.1:0-7831 GCA_964647295.1 uncultured Pseudomonadales bacterium | reverse complement strand
CCCTATACCAGCCATGGACACGATGGTTTAGTCAATGATCAAGGGTACGTAGCGAACGATGAAACAGTAAAGGTTCTACGCGAACAGGCTTTGGTATGCGCTGAGGCTGGCGCTGATATCATCGCCCCATCAGACATGATGGACGGCCGTATAGGAGAAATAAGAAGCAATCTAGATTCTAACCGCTTTGATTTAACACTGATCATGGCTTACTCAGCTAAATACGCCTCGAAATATTATGGCCCATTTCGAGAAGCGGTTGGTGCCAATAAAACGTTCCAAGGAGACAAAAAGAGCTATCAAATGGACTCTGGCAATTCTAATGAGGCGCTGCACGAGATAGAACTAGACCTATCAGAGGGGGCCGACATGGTCATGGTTAAACCTGGCTTACCCTACCTAGATGTAATTCAAAGGGTTAAAGAGAAATTTCAGGTCCCTGTTTTTGGATATCAGGTCAGCGGTGAATATTCAATGCACATGGCTGCTATTGAAAACGGGTGGCTTGACAAGTCAGTTGTCATAGAATCCTTGATGTGTTTTAAAAGAGCTGGAGCCACAGGCATTCTCACTTACTTTGCTAAAACAATCGCAAAAGAGTTGAATAACTGAATGCAAGCTTTCAAAATGATAAGATCAGCTAATCGTTGTTCTAGGCTAAGGATAAAAAAATGAGTGAAAATATTAAACACACTACTGACGAAGAATTCCAAGAAGACGTGATCAACTCTGAAACACCGGTATTAGTAGACTACTGGGCAGAATGGTGCGGTCCCTGCAAAATGATTGCACCTATTCTAGAAGAAGTGGCTAGCGAGTATGACGAAAGACTCAAGATTTGTAAGATCGATGTCGATGCCAATCAGGAGACGCCTCCTAAATATGGTATTAGAGGAATTCCCACACTCATGTTATTCAAAAATGGAGAAGTCGAAGCAACGAAGGTTGGGGCTCTATCAAAATCACAGCTTCAAGCTTTTTTAGACAGTAATATCTAGAAAAATTCTCTTTCTTACTTAATAGGTGCAAAACTGATTTGATTCTTAAGCGCTTGACCTAGGGCATCAATGCACTAAACTATCGTAGTACTGGTGCCTTAGCTTTAAATATTGTAGCTAGGACGACAGTACGTTAACCACCCCGTCTTTATGTATGGCCGAAAAATTCTCGGCCAGCTCATTAAATTCATATTAACTAAATTTTAACGGCTAATAAAAATGGCTATGAATCTATCAGAACTAAAACGTAAACCGGTCACAGAACTCATCGATATGGCTCGTTCCATGGAACTCGAAAATGTCGGGAGGTCGCGAAAGCAAGAAGTCATCGCAGCCATTGTGCGAAAACAGTCAAAAGGTGGAGAAGACATTTATGGAGAAGGTACTCTAGAGATTCTGCAAGACGGCTTCGGCTTTTTGAGATCACCAGAAGGTTCGTACCTAGCGGGACCTGATGACATATATGTATCACCGAGTCAGATTCGCCGCTTTAATCTTCGAACAGGGGACAGCATAGCCGGAAAAATCAGGCCTCCAAAAGATGGCGAGCGATATTTCGCTTTATTAAAAGTTGACGAAATTAATTTCAGTCAAACAAGCAACAACAAACACAAAATACTTTTCGAAAACCTAACGCCACTATTCCCAGACGATAGACTTGTGCTAGAAAGAGGCAATGGAAGTACGGAAGACCTATCAGCAAGAATTGTCGATCTGATTGCACCAATTGGTAAAGGACAACGCGGCTTGGTGGTATCCCCCCCCAAAGCTGGTAAAACTTTGGTTTTACAAAATATCGCCCAATCGATAACCGCGAATAACCCTGAAACAGTTCTTATAGTTCTATTGATTGATGAACGACCTGAAGAAGTAACCGAGATGCAAAGATCAGTTAAGGGAGAGGTTGTAGCGTCGACATTTGACGAGCCGCCTTCACGACATGTTCAAGTCGCAGAAATGGTTATAGAAAAAGCCAAGAGACTCGTAGAAAACAAAAAAGATGTTGTCATTCTCTTAGACTCTATTACCCGCCTTGCGCGAGCTTACAACACCATCGTACCATCATCTGGTAAAGTCTTAACCGGGGGCGTCGATTCTCATGCTTTGGAGAGGCCCAAGAGATTTTTTGGCGCTGCAAGAAATATCGAAGAAGGCGGAAGCCTAACCATTGTTGCTACCGCGCTCGTGGATACAGGCTCTAAAATGGACGAAGTAATCTACGAAGAATTCAAAGGGACAGGAAACCAAGAGCTGCACTTAGAAAGAAAAATCGCAGAAAAAAGAGTGTATCCAGCAATAAACATCAGACGATCCGCTACCCGACGGGAAGAGCTATTAATGGGTGAGGAAGAACTGCAGCGTGTTTGGATACTTCGTAAATTACTGCACGATATGGACGATATCGCGGCAATTGAATTTATCTTGGATAAACTAAAAGAAACAAAAACCAACGAAGAGTTCTTCAACTCGATGAAACGATAGGCATCCAAGACGCTAGGCTTGGACGATATATTCAAAACTAAGATAATTTCAGTAACTGGAGATCAATACAAGACAGTTAACCTCTTCGTGGAAAACTATCAGTTTGAATGTGGTCAATACCTCTTTGTCATCGATGCATTCAAAAACTACATCCCCCTATCGATAGCTTCCACTCCGACTGATCTTCCCTATTTAAGATTCGTCTTCAAACCTGAGCACAACAATTCAGATTCACTTTTGCTAGAGCATTTAGTCGGGCAAAATTCAATTGAGATTTCACGTCCTAAAGGTAGTGTCCGATACCCTCGAGACAATAACCAACTCCTTCTAATTGTTAAAGGAACGGGTATAAGCCAGGCATTAGCAATTATCGACCATTCAAAAGCAATGCGTTCAAAAAAACACATCAAGCTTCTATGGGTAAATAATGACGATTCTATTATTTCAGCCAGCCAACACTTCGATTCCTGGTTATCCCAAGTCGATTCGATGATATTCAACGACAACGAGTTATCAGTCTGGCTAGAACAAAACCGCTCATCAATCAACAACGCGAATTGTATCATTACCGGCGATCCGGATTTTGTCTATTTGACAAAAGACAAACTTACTAATAGCCAAATATTTCTTAACAGCCTGCAATCAGACGTCTTTGAGTATTCGCCTCTCTGAAATTTCTAGCTATGGGCAGCTTGCTGCGGTATCAGTGTAAACGTCAATCGCTCTAATTGAGTACTCCCCGCTTTTCCAGTTCAGGCAAAAGCGATTCAATTTTTCTTTCTTCCCCTAAGGCTCGATAACACTCAAGAAGCTTTTTTAACCAAAACTCAGATATTGTTGTTTTTAGACGAAGATCAGATAAGATGCGAGCCGCCTCTCTATAGCGACCCTCATCCATATAGAATTCAACTCTCATAAACGCTACCGCTTGCTCAGTCTCTTTAGAGATGGTCGATATTCTTCTAAGAAGTTTTTCACGATCATCTAGTGTCCCAAGATTATGTGCGGCCCTAGCCGCAGTCAACAAGAATATCAGAGGGTTATCCGAACTGTCTGCAGCTTCACTTAGGAGTTTTTTTGCTTCTAACCAACGACTCTCTATCATTGCCAACATTCCTAATTCGGCTTTATAGAACAACGATTTTTCTTGTTTTCTATCTTTCCAGGCGTCATATGCTTTGGGTAACGAAAAAAACCACTTAAGTAAGCTAATCAGCGTTAACAATGCCAAAACAGCTAGCATCATCGTCGCCAAAAAAACCCACAAACTACTCTCAATCAAAATCTCGTTATACCGGATAGAAACATAACCTGGATCTTGCAATATAACTAAACCTAGCCCTCCGCCAATTGACATCAAAAGTAGAAAAAAAACCACGGCAGGTTTCATGCGGAACTTTCTATAGCTTTCTGAAGTCGGCCCAAAATTTCTTCGATATCCAACGACAGCGGGCTCACATTGCGCAAGCCGATTTCTAGTAATTTTGCTTGAAACAGGCTGAAATTACCTATTCTAGGTTCTACTTTTCTAATAGCGCTTTCAAAGCGTTTTAATGAATCTTTATACGAGTATTGATCTTGGTTAAGGATTGCAAGTCGCATCTCTTGGACATACAGCTTCCATTCCAATTTTAGAAGTGCAACGTCTACCTCGTTCGATAAATCAAACCGATCACCTGGTCCTGAAATAGATCGGATAAGAACAAGCTGATCAAACACTCCCTTAAACTCGTCCCAATAACTTTCATACTCTTCCACACCATCCCGGTCCGGGGATTTCTTATTCAGAACTTCTAATTCATCAATTAAATCAATTAACTCTTCAAGCTCAGCAAACAGGCTTGAAAATCTGTCAACTTCCGCTAATTCAAGTTTTAGCACCTCAGCCGAAATCAGGTCCCTCAAAACTTGATATTTAACAAGCTTCTCAGTCTCCATCAATTTATTCGCGTTTTCCAAAACTCTAACTGCATAATCTTTATCCCGGTGCCAGTGCAAAGCTGTCTGAGCTTCCGCTAACAAGAACTGAACATGCTTAAGAGATTCTTTTATTCCAGGAGATCCTCTACCAAGCTCGTTTATTTTGTCACCCAAACGATTTTCACCAGCTTCTATCCGACCCTCCAATTCTGAAATTCTAGAGCCTAGCGTTTCATCGATTGAAAATAATCGTTCCTTCAGACTCACAGTCAACTTCCTATCTTCAGCCAAACGACTCTCTACACTTTTATTCAGATTAGAGACTTCTGCCTGAAACTCAGTTGATAGCCGAAAAGCGATATACAGACTCAAAGAACTAGAAGCAATCGCAAAGAAGATAAACGCCCATGAGAGGTACTTACCTAGTAAAGTCATTAGATAGCTTTTACTTTCTTGCCTGTCTCGTTTGTTTCCATCGACAAAATCTGAAGGATTATGGCTAAGATCAACCTCATTCACCGTCTAAAAATCCCTGTATGTAATTAAAAATATCACTCGTGTTTGCACTTTCCACATTGTGGATATTACTAAACCCCAAATCTAAAGCTTTTTCTCTAACCCGATTTGAAACTACCAATATCGGTGTAGAAAAATCACCCTCATTCGCTCGCCAAAACTTCTCTACAAAATTGAGCCCCACTTCTGAAGAGATCACAATACAACCAACCGTTTCAGGAACTACGCCTTCAATCTCTTTTTCGACCCGCTCATAAAGAGCGACTTTGATTAATCTGCAGGTATCTGCCAGTGCACTTTCAATAACACCTAATCCACCACACCCAGCTAAAACCCAAACCACCTGATTAGGGGCAAGTTCTTCAAGTACCTTGAGCTTTAATATCCCTTCCGAACTTTCTAAATCAGGAATTGTTGTACTAATATCTTGAGTTCGTAAAATCGAAGCGGTAGTCCTGCCAATCGCTATATGAGGAACCTCTCGATTTGATCTATATAAGTTCGATTCTAAATAGAATCTAGCCGCGTGACTCGATAAGCAAACCACGAGATCCGCCGACTCTGCTGGCGCAGATTGAAGTATAGGCTTAATAGCCATCACCGGTGCTTTCGTTACCAGTCGACCTGATTTATTTAATTCACCCGCTAGCACACTAGCCCTTGGCTCGCTCTGCGTTATCCAAAAAGATTTCTTCATACTCCTACACACAGTTAGTGACAGATGATCAGGATTCTTTATGAAAACTATCTAAAATATTTTGAGCTCCCATCTCATAGAGTCGATCTAGCACAGTCTCAACTACCTTATCTTGATTGGTATTTGACTCACTTACTCGAATAACTCTTTCTCCCTTGGCATCTGCAACAAACGCCCTTAGGCTCAAAACACCATTTCTCAAATCAGCCAATGCAGCTACAGGAAGCGAGCAATCCGCACCAAGACCCGCGCTAACCAATCTCTCTGTTTCAACACAAAGATAGGAGTTTTCATCATATAAAGATGCCAAAACGCTCCTTTTTGGATTACTTTCCAACATTTCAATTCCGAGAGCCCCTTGCCCAGGGGCTGGCAAACAAACGTCAACCGACAACGGGCAGGTATCTTGCCTTGTAATACCTAGTCTATTTAAACCAGCTTCAGCCAACACTAAAGCATCATATTCCCCTGAATCTAATTTCTTCAATCGGGTATCCACATTCCCCCGAATGTTTCTCACGTTCAAATCAGGACGTATAGCCTGCAACTGTATTTTCCTTCTTAAGCTAGAAGACCCCACAACTGCGCCTCTGGCAAGCGATTCGACACTTACGCAACCAACCAAAATGTCTCTATAACTTTCTCTGAAACCCAATACAGGCAAACAGAAGCCGCTGGGAATAAGAGCAGGTATATCTTTAACAGAGTGGACAGCAATATCAGCTCTACCTTCTACAAGAGCCTGTTCAAGCTCCTTAATAAAAAGACCTTTTCCTCCAATTTCATGCAATGGTCCATCCAACCACCTATCACCCTTAGTCACAATTTCGACTAGTTCAACACTAATATCTTTATAAAGCGATGTAATTGCTTTAGAGATGTAACGAGCCTGCCACAGCGCTAAAGCGCTCGTTCGAGTGGCAATTCTTAATGTCTCAGTCAAATAACACCTCTTTTTTTACCCAAAAGATATTCCTCAAAATAGTCTCACAACCCCAATAAAATCCGGGAAAAGCAAAAATTTAACAAGTTTATCGCGCTTTCATTGTTATAATTTCGGGACTGCTAAAGGATCTTCACCAGTTATGCCGAATAATCATACACGTAAACTCAAAAATAAACGGCTACTGAAAGGCAGGTTGCAGGCACCAACTGATGAATTTGTTCAAGAATTTACGGCGTCAATCAGCTTCGACAAAAGACTCTATAAAGAAGACATAAGTGCTTCTATGGCTCATGCTGAGATGCTCGTCGAGATCGGTGTGTTAAGCAAAACCGAATCATCGAAAATCACAAAAGGTTTAAATCAAATCAAAAGGGAAATCGAATCCGGTAGTTTTCAATGGACCGATACCCTTGAAGATATTCACATGCATATTGAACACCGACTAATTGAAATCACGGGAGATGTGGGCAAAAAACTACACACAGGCCGATCACGCAACGATCAAGTAGCAACTGACATTCGGCTTTTTCTTAGAAACGCAATAGATGAGGTTCTGGATCTTGAAACCGCCTTATTGTCTTCTCTACTAGATCTAGCAAGTCATAATGTAGCAGTACCAATGCCAGGGTTTACTCATCTGCAAGCTGCACAACCAGTCACATTCGGCCACCACATGATGGCATGGTTTGAAATGCTACTCAGAGATCGAGAAAGGCTAATAGAGTGTCGACGACGAACTAACGTGATGCCACTGGGATCTGCAGCTTTGGCTGGAACCCCCTTCAAACCCAAAAGACAAAGGCTTGCAAAGTTTCTTGGGTTCGACAGTATCTCTCGTAATTCACTGGATGCGGTAAGTGACCGTGATTTCGCCATCGAATTTGCGTCTTGCAGCGCGATTACGATGACACATTTTTCTAGATGGTGTGAAGAAATCGTTCTTTGGTCATCTCAGCAGTTTAATTTTGTTTCATTACCCGATGCGTTTTGTACGGGTTCTAGCATTATGCCGCAAAAAAAGAACCCGGATGTGCCTGAGCTGATTAGAGGAAAAACTGGTAGGTCTATAGGCAACCTAACCTCTTTGTTGGTTTTGATGAAAGCACAGCCACTGGCATACAACAAAGACAATCAAGAAGATAAAGAACCCCTCTTTGACAGCGTAGACACCCTCAAAAACTCTTTAATCGCACTGCTAGGGATAATTCCGAACATCGAAGTAAATGAAAGCAACATGCTAGAAGCAGCACTTAGCGGTTACAGCACGGCAAC
>CAZYHH010000152.1:3943-7842 GCA_964647295.1 uncultured Pseudomonadales bacterium | reverse complement strand
ATCGGCTCGCCTTCTCCCGCATGAAATACCTCGAGTTCGACCCCATTGGTTTTTATTGTTTCTGACTTTGGAAACATGCTCAATCCCTTGTTCATTTTTCAGATTTATAAATCAGACCCTTTCTTACCTATCGCCTTGTAAACTATCCTCACTTTGACAACAATCATGGTTGAAATTCAAGATTGGAGTCAGATGATGAGCACGGCTAAAACGTTAGACAAAGATAAGCTAAACGATTTTATTAGACAAACCGGTTCAACAGTGACCGCTGGATTTAACTGCGTGGTTTCGGTTCTCGGAGACCGTTTGGGGCTGTTTCAGAAGTTATCTCAGGTGGGACCCTCGACTAGTCAGGAGTTGGCAGATTCACTGGGTTTGAGCGAACGCTGGGTCCGAGAGTGGTTGCAACACCAGGCCTGTGTCAATCAAGTAGAGTATGACGAAACAACGCAACGATTTTTGCTTGGTCCCGAGGCGGAGGCTGTTTTGGTTGATGAAGATCATCCGGCCTACTTGATGGGCGCTTATCATAGTGCTTTATCGGTATTTCCTGCTGCGGAAAAGCTAGAAGAAGCCTTTCGTACAGGTTTGGGTATGACCTATGACGACCATGGTGCAAATTGTGCTTGTGGCATGGAAAAAATGGGGGCGTTTACGAAAAAACACCGTTTGGTTCAAGAGATACTACCTCTAGTTCCTAACCTGGTCGACCGGTTGGAAGATGGCATTAAAGTGGCAGATGTGGGATGCGGTGGGGCGTTATCTACCGTTGTTATGGCCCAAGCGTTTCCTTCTTCGACATTTGTGGGTTATGACACATCAGAACATGCGTTGACTTTGGCAAACAAGAACATAGAAGAAACAGGGGTGACGAATGTAGCGGTCATGAACCCCCTTAGTGATCCTCTGCCGAGAGAGCCCAGCATTGATTTCGTAACAACCTTCGACGTCGTTCACGATACGCCCTATCCGGAACAAATGATCCAGGAGATATACGCGGCTCTAAAGCCTGATGGTCAGTGGTTGTGTGAGGATATTAGAGGCATGAATACTTTTGCTGAAAATCTTCGGGAACATCCAATGGCGGCGATGCTCTACGGATTTTCTCTAACAATCTGCATGAGCTCGGGACTGTCCACGGCAGATGGTGCGGGGCTTGGGACTCTGGGTTTTACAGAGAAGTTGGCAGAAGAAATGACTCAGAAGGCGGGGTTTTCGGGTTTTAAGAACTTGGAAGTGGATACGCCGCTGAATAATTATTACCTGTTAACTAAATAGGCTTAGGATCGATTGTTAGTGGGAGCTTGATTGTCTGGGTCAAAAGCGCCAACCTTCTATTTTTAGAAGACCAGTGAGAAGCTAGTGAGCAAAGAAGACCACCGCGGGCCGAGACCCATTGGTTTTGATACGCAGACTTTACACGCCGGTCAATCACCCGATCCTGCTACGGGTGCGAGAGCGACCCCTATCTATCAATCCGCCGCATTTGTTTTTCCTGATTCAGATTTTGCGGCGGGATTGTTTAATATTGAACGAGCAGGGCATGTCTATTCTCGTTTATCTAACCCAACAAATGCAGTCTTGGAAGAAAGAATGGCCGCCCTCGATCATGGAGTAGGGGCTATAGTCACGTCCAGCGGTCAGGCCGCAATGCATTTGGCGGTCGCTACTTTACTCAGTGCTGGTGATCACATAGTGTCTTCTCGATCATTGTATGGGGGAACACATAATTTATTGGAGTACACGCTCTCTCGTTTTGGAATAGAAACGACCTTCGTAGATCCAAGAGACCTGTCGGAATGGAAAAATGCCATCCAAGACAATACAAAGTTGGTATTTGGTGAGGTGTTAGGTAATCCGGGTTTGGAAGTGTTAAACATTCCTGAACTGTCAAAGTTGGCTCATTCTCATGGCGTACCTTTGTTGGTCGATGCGACCTTTGCGACACCCTATCTTTGTCGACCTATTGATCTTGGTGCGGATCTAGTAATGCATTCGGCAACAAAGTTTCTCAGCGGCCACGGAGTGGTGATCGGAGGGGTGATTGTCGATGGAGGCGCATTTGATTGGGAAGAGAGTGGCAAATTCTCGACCATGACAGAGCCCTATACGGGGTTCCATGATCTGGTGTTTGCCGAAGAATTTGGTCCACAGGCATTCATTATGCGTGCTTGAAAAGAAGGAATCCGGGACTTTGGTGCTTGCATGGCACCGATGACGGCTTTTCAAATTCTTCAGGGTTTAGAGACGTTACCTTTGCGAATGGCCCGGCATGTAAGTAATGCAGAAAATATAGTGGGTTTCTTGTCTGAACACCCGATGGTAGAGTCGATAAACTATCCAGGGCTTGAATCACATCCCGACCATGATTTGGCACAAATGATATTGCCCAAAGGTGTCGGAGCTTTGAATTGCAGGGAGGGCGAGAGGCTGGTATAGCTTTTATCGAGAAACTCGAGCTGTTCTCTCATTTAGCGAATGTGGGAGATGCGAAGTCACTGGTGATTCATCCGGCGAGCACGACTCATCATAGGATGGAAGAAAGTGCCTTGAGTGCCGCAGGAATTGGTCCAGGTTTGGTTCGGCTGAGCGTCGGCTTGGAGGACGTGAAGGACTTGATAGATGACTTAAAAGTCGGGCTGAGAGCGGTGGAGAAGATTGTCGGTGTAAGAGCATGAAGTGTGTTATCCAGAATAGAGCTGTTTATTACGGTAACGGTAGTGGCAACGCTAACAGCAATACAGAACCAATTGTTTTTATTCACGGTGCAGGGTTCGATCATACTGTGTGGGTTCTCCCTGCTCGATACTTTGCCAGGAAGGGATATCGCGTAATTGCGCTGGATTTGCCGGGTCATGGCAGGAGCGAAGGTCCCGCATTAAGCTCAGTGGATGAAATGGCAGATTGGGTGTTGATGAGCTGCGATGAGCTGTCTTTATCTAACATCACAGTCGTAGGACATAGCATGGGGTCTCTGGTTGGCTACGCTATTGCTGCTCTAAAACCTGAGCTTGTCTCTAAATTGGTTTTGCTAGGAACATCCTCACCTATGCCTGTGACTAACTTATTGTTAGATGCAGCCCGCGATAACCATCACGCAGCCATCGAAATGGCCAATGCATGGAGCCACAGCTCGATGGGCAGTCTTGGCGCCGCAGAGAATCCTGGGGTGTCAAATCTGAACGCAGATGAACGTCTTCTGGAAAGAGCGAAGGCAGGGGTGTATTTTGCTGATTTTTCTGCATGTAACCAATATGATGCGTCGAAATTAGGAGCAGTAAAAACCCCGACCCTGGTGTTGATGGGAGATAGAGATAAGATGACGCCCGCAAAGTCCGGGATTGCGGTTGCCGATTTACTGCCCAATAGCCATACTCACTTGATTGCGGAATGTGGGCATTCGATGTTATCCGAAAGACCCAACGAGGTCCTCGACGTGATCTCTGATTTTATTATTGGTTCATGAGTATGTGGGATTTCTACCTGGTCGGAGCCTTATTTTTAATAGCACATTTGGGTGTTTCCAGCACGCCTGCTCGCGCTCATCTTATCGCGACTATTGGAGAGAATCGTTATCTGTTGCTTTACTCGGTCATGGCTATTGGGTTACTGAGTTACTTCGTATGGATTTACAGTGAAGTACCAAGATATCAGTATCTTTGGTTACCCAACCCCGACCTTTACTGGCTGGCAAAATTAACGATGCCCCTGTCTTGTGTGCTGCTGGCGGGAGCCTTTATGGTGAGAAATCCGTCGAACGTGGGAGAATCGCTTTCGAGCGAGGATGATATATCTGAGTTTGTCCAAGGTGTCGTGGGCATCACTAGACACCCGTTACAGTGGGCTATTATTTTATGGGGCATCAGCCATCTAGTCGCTAACGGAGATTATGCTTCAAT
>CAZYHH010000152.1:0-3933 GCA_964647295.1 uncultured Pseudomonadales bacterium | reverse complement strand
TTTTTTTCTTCTCGATTTTTATCTTGTTGAGCGGATTCGGCACCGTTCTATTGGACTACAAGAAGTCCAAACAGTTCGGCGAATCCTGGGAAAACTACCAATTGGCTACCTCGAATGTTCCGTTTTTGGCACTCGTTCAGGGTCGAGCGAAAGTACAAGCAAAAAAATTAGCTTTGCCGGTCTTGGTAGGATTGCTCTTGTACCTGATGATGTATTATTTCCATGAACTGATCACAGGGGCCATCATCATTTAGCCGATCTCCTCCCTCTTTATAAATTCGTCTACAGCGGCGGAAAATTCTGGGTAATGACCGGTGAAAAAATGGTCGCCTCCATCTAGAACTGAGAGGGATTGAACTTCGAGATCTTTTAATTTTTGTAAATCAATAAATTCGTCTAGGGCTCCAGCGATGACAGAGACCTTGTTATTCGGTCCATGTGCTTTGAATTCCATGTGTTTGATTGGTGGTGCAACTAGCAGAACCTTCTCGGGCTTAATCTCCAACATTGTTTTCCATACGATCGACGCGCCAAATGAATAACCCATGATCCACAAGGGTTTTTCGGGATATAGCGCTCTGAAGTGGGCTGTAATAGCGATAAGATCGGTCATTTCGCCGATTCCGTTATCGTGATTTCCCTCGCTGGAGCCAACTCCTCGAAAATTAAATCTAACGCAGGAAATTTCGTGTGCGAGGAGTCTATCCACCGTTAAACTTAGGATCGCGTCGTGCATCGATCCACCATATAGTGGATGCGGATGGCAAAGTACTGAAAGTGGTCTATTTGGCGCGCTAGTCACTTCGTCAATTTCACATTCCAGTTTCCCGACCGGACCGTCAATATGCATAATGGTGTCCCTTGATTGATGTAAAGATATTATTCAAGGAAAATTTCTGTTCGGCACCTTGAAATTTTATAAAAAAAACATATTTTTTTACCATGATAATTAGGAGTGTTCGATGATTGAGGTGAAAAACTTAGTTAGAAACTATGGGGATTTTGCTGCGGTTGACGATGTCTCGTTCAGTATACCTAAGGGAGAGGTGGTCGGGTTGCTTGGTCATAATGGTGCCGGTAAAACCACGATCATGAAGATGCTCACAGGTTTCTTGGAGCCCTCTTTTGGATCCGTGAAAATTGGTGGGCTGGATGTTCAAAGTGATGCGAAGCAAGTCCAGTCTGATATGGGTTATCTACCTGAAAGTTTGCCCATCTATCCAGAGCTCAGTGTGGTTGCCTATCTTGAGTATGCTGCAAGGTTAAGAAATGTAGATCCTGTCCTTGCTGTTCAAAAGGCGATCCAAAGCACCGGTCTGACGGAGAAGGCCTTGGACTTGGTATCTACCCTAAGTCGAGGTTACAAACAAAGAGTGGGGGTTGCGCAGGCTATTCTCCACGAGCCCAAAGTCTTAGTGTTAGATGAGCCGACGAACGGTCTCGATCCAAATCAAATTCAGCAAATGAGAGATCTCATTCGATCGTTATCTGAGGTAGCAACGGTAATTTTATCAACCCACATAATGCAGGAGGTCAGCGCAGTCTGCGATCGAGCCATCATTTTAAGGGCAGGGAAGCTGGCATTAGACGAGCGCTTGTCCGCTCTGGAGACGACCGGGTCGATAAGATTGAGGACCTCGGGCAATGTAAATGTCCGACCCTGCCTGGACCGCCTAGAAGGTATTGAGAATATCGAAAGTTACCCGACAGGGGACTGGCTTATATCGGTTAATGGTAAGGCCGAAGACCTCACGCCAGCTATTGCCGAAGCCTTGATTAGCGAAGGGCATCCGATTATCGAATTGACCTTTGAATCTCGTGATTTAGAAACTGTATTTAGGGAAATCAACGAACAACAAGTTGGTACTGAGGAGTCTAACTAATGCGTCATCACATCTTATCTGAAGTGGCAAAAAAAGAACTCAGGCTTTTTTTGTCGTCTCCAATCGGTTATTTATTTTTAGGGACTTTTCTGTCGATCACGCTGTTTCTATTTTATTGGGTTGAATCTTTTTTTGCAAGGAACATAGCCGATGTCCGGCCGATTTTTGAGTGGCTGCCCATTTTATTGATTTTCTTGTCCGCCGCTTTAACGATGAAGATGTGGAGCGAGGAGCGGCGCACAGGGACCCTGGAGTTTATGGCTACTCTCCCAATAAGCACCTGGGAAATGGTCATAGGAAAATTTATTGCGTGCTTTCTTCTGCTGGCGTTAGCGCTGTTCTTGACGATCTGGTTGCCGATTAGTGTTTCTACTGTTGGTGATTTGGATTGGGGGCCAGTTTTCGCTGGATATCTGGCGGCATTGTTCTTAGGCGGGGCCTATCTGGCGATCGGTTTGTTTGTGAGCTCGCGTACCGATAGTCAGATAGTTAGCCTGATCTCTGCGTCACTCATAGGCGGTATCTTCTATTTGCTGGGTAGTCCGGGTATCACTCAACTGTTTGGATCTTCGGTAAGCGATTTTCTGTCATCTTTGGGAAGTGGTTCCCGGTTTGAGTCAATCACACGAGGAGTAGTCGATTTCCGTGACCTTTACTTCTACGTCTCCATCTCGATCGCGTTTTTAGCGGCTAATGTTTACTCGCTTGAACAAGAACGGTGGTCTGCTGAAGGCGATCAAAAATCTCATTTCAACTGGCGGTTGGGGACGGGTTTGTTGGTCGCAAACTTGTTGATCGCGAATTTTTGGTTGAATTCGATTAGTTTTTTGCGGGTCGATGTCACCGCCGGAAATATCTATTCGATCTCTAAGCCTACCGAAAATTATCTTGAGCGACTCGATGAGCCGCTGCTGATACGTGGTTATTTTAGCGCGAAGACGCACCCGCTTCTTGCTCCCTTGGTCCCTCGGATGAAGGACTTACTAAAGGAATATGAAGTGGCCGGTAAGGGTAAGGTCAGAGTGGAGCTGGTCGACCCAGTTCAAGACCCGGAGATAGAGAACGAGGCAAACACCAAGTACGGGATTAGAGCAGTCCCATTTCAGACTGCAGATCGTTATCAATCGAGTTTAGTGAATTCGTATTTCGATGTGCTTATTCAGTATGGAGATGAGTATGAAGTCCTGAGTTTTCGTGATCTCCTCGAATTTAAGGTATTGGGAGAATCTGATATCGATGTTCAACTCAAGAACCCTGAATTTGATGTCACTAGAAGTATTAAAAAAGTGCTGTTTGGTTTTCAGGGAGGCTCTTCAATCTTTTCGAGTGTGGCTGATCCTATAAAGTTCGTGGGCTATCTGTCTTCAGATGAATTGCTGCCTGAGAGCTTGGTCGTGTTTCGTTTGGCACTGGAAGAAATTTTGGAAGAAGCTAGAAAGGAGTCCGGTGGTAAATTTGATTATGAGCTTGTTGATCCTGGATATAATGGAGACGAAGTGGCATCTGAGATTGCCGAGCGATTTGGTTTTCAACCGATGGTCATGAGTATTCTCGATGAGAATGGCTTTTACTACCATTTAACCCTGCAATCTGAGGACACCGTTGTGCAGATTCCTATTCCGGAAAATCTTTCAGAAGAAGGGTTGAAAAAAGAGTTAGACAATGGATTAAAACGTTTTGCGAGTGGGTTATTGAAAACAGTTGTTATTACGGCTCCTCAAGCGCCTCCGCCCTATATGCAACAGCAGGGTATGCCACCAACGAACCAGTACACTCAATTAAGGGGCCTGCTGACCAACGATTTTGATGTCACCACAGATGATTTGAGTTCCGGCGTCGTTCCTTCTGGTACCGATGTGCTGGTGATTGTCGAGCCGTCTTCGTTTTCGAATAAACAGTTATACGCTGTTGATCAATATTTAATGATGGGAGGTACCGTAGTCCTCTCTGCTGGAGCGTATAAGGCCCAATTAAGTCAGTCTTCACTTTCGGCCTTGCCCGCTGAAAGCGGGTTCGGGCCCTGGCTGAAAAACCTGGGAATCACAATCGA
>CAZYHH010000151.1:0-7869 GCA_964647295.1 uncultured Pseudomonadales bacterium | reverse complement strand
TGAATATTTCCGTGTCTTGATCCGTCAAGCAAATTCATGTTGTTGTAAACCGTCTGTGTACCGACCCGGTTGATCTCTGCAAGCAAAGAATCCACTTCTGCCTGAAGGTACTTCCTGTCGCCTTCACCATTGGTGTCGTTAACGGCCTGAACGGCGAGCTCACGGATACGCTGAAGCATATCGGTGACGTCGTTGGTGGCGTTTTCGACAGTGGCAAGCATAGAAAGACCATCGCTGGCGTTCTTGGCTGCCATGTTAAGTCCGCGAATCTGCGCAGTCATACGCTCTGCAATCGCAAAGCCTGCTGCGTCGTCGGCGGCGCTGTTGATTTTCTTGCCCGAGGACAAACGCTCCATGGCTGTTTTTAATTCTAAGCTTGAAGCGGCTAGTGATCGTTGTGCATTCAAAGATGCGACATTTGTGTTGACTACTAAACCCATTACCGTGACCCCTCATGGTATTGGCAAGTTCCTGCCGTGTTGCGGTCCTGACTTGCCGGTTTTTCCTTGAAGCGGCAATTGTTTGCCGCGCTCAAGTTATTAGTCGGACCAAAGCGGCAAAGGTTTAGTCTTTTTTTGCAGAAACCGGCAAAATTTGGCCTACTGAGCGGCAAGCGCTTTCCGCTAGCGCATTGTTGGTGCCGATACGGCTCAAATCAGGGAGTTGGTTTTAATGGTGAGGTTAAGAAAAAGGCGATACTCGGTGGACTTTGACCCTAATCCTCGTCCGAAATCGCCTTTTTTCCTTCTTCCTCTAAGGCCCCGGCCAGAGGCTCTTCAGCGTTCTCTGCTAAAGGGGTCGTGAGCCCCTGGCCAGAGAGAGGTGCCCCGAGGGTGAGTCGGGGCCTTGTTTTACGTTAGTTCGTAATTCCTTACTATCGAATCAACTGTAAAGCGAGTTGGGAAGCTGCGTTCGCTTGCGCGAGCATGGCTGTACCCGTTTGTTGCAGTACCTGAGCCTTCGACAACCTGGCACTTTCAGCGGCGAAGTCTGCATCCTCAATCCTGGATCTGGCCGCGTTTGTCCATTCAGAAACGTTCATGAGGTTAGAGACGGTATACTCCAATCGGTTCTGCAAAGACCCGTATTCAGCTCTCTGCGCAGCGACCTGTTCGATGGCACCTGAGATCACATCCAGAGCGGACTCAGCATTAGCTCGACTAAGGACATCTATCGTACCTAGAGCGTCTCCAGTCAAAGCAACGCCAGTATTCACGCCAATAGCACCTGTGTGAACCGAGTAAAACTCGAAGTCAACCTGTTGATCTGACTCAGTACCAACTTGAAATTTCCCAACAGCATCAGAAGCGCCATCTAATAAGTTGAGTTTGTTATACACGGTATCGTCGGAAACGCGATCGATCTCCGCAAGCAAAGCCACAACTTCGTCGTTAAGATACTGTCGATCTGTTATGCCGTTAGTGTCGTTAACAGCCTGTACTGCGAGTTCTCGGATTCGCTGTAGCATATCGGTGACATCATTCGTCGCGTTTTCAACGGTTGCGATCATGGATAAACCATCATTCGCGTTTTTAGCCGCCATGTTCAGCCCACGGATCTGGGCAGTCATACGCTCTGCAATCGCAAAACCTGCTGCGTCGTCGGCCGCGCTGTTGATTTTCTTACCCGAAGACAACCTTTCCATAGCAAGTTTCAGCTCATTGCCGGAAGCAGCTATAGATCGCTGTGAATTCAGGGAAGCAACGTTTGTGTTTACTATAAGTCCCATTTTTGACCCCTTTGTTTTTGACAGCCTGGCATCGCTTGAGCGGCAATCGGCTGCCGGTTTAGTTTTAAGCGGCAATTATTTGCCGCGTTCAGGCAAGTTATCGGACAAAAGCGGCAAAGGTTTAGAGAATTTTTAGGAAAAGCGGCAAATAGTTGCCACGCGGTGGGCTAATTTTGGCTGCAGAGGGCGGTATGTGTTTGAGAGTCTGTTATCAATTGGGTCAATCTTTTCCGGCGATTTCTTTGGCACAGGATTTGCTCTTAGTGCTTGTAATTGTTGAATTTTTGACATACGGGATATGAGATGACGGATCAACTGCTGCTGGCGGACGAGGAAGATAATCAAGTCGTTGAGGGGCTAAAAGCCGGTGAGTCGGCAATCTTATCTGGTCAGTTGGGAAAGGGAATAGAAATTTATCAATCGATACTGGAGATTGAGCCAGGAAATCAAACCGCACGAAAACGCATCCGAGATCTGGGTCGAAAACCGCTGGTGGTGCCTGGACGATCCACAAAAAAGCATATGGCACCCGTTGACGAGATGAAGACGCTGATGGTTTTGGCGGATACCGGCCAATGTCTTGCGGCTAAGCTAGGTTTGGAAAAATTGATTCCCCAGTATCCTGGCGACGCGACATTGCATTTTGTCATGGGTAACGTCGAACGATCGCTCGGCCGATTGCAAGAATCAATCTTGCACTATATTGATTCAATTAATCTAAATCCTCGATTTTCGGATGCGCATTTGAATTTGGGTTGTAGCTATGAGGGCTTGGGTAGGGTGGAACAAGCCATCCAACATTATGAAAAGGCGATTGAGCATGACCGTAGAAATTTTCTCGCATTTCATCACTTGGCATCGATCCATTATTCCCTGGGGAATGCTGATCAGGCGATTGAGGGCTATCTTCGGGCGCTTCGAGTAAACCCCATGCATGTCAACTCCAATAATCGTCTGGGCGATATATTCAGGGATTTGGGTCAACACGAGCGTGCGATGAAATTGTACCAGCTTGCCCTTGATGCTGAGCCCGAATGTGTGGATGCGCTCAATGGCCTCGGCTCTACGCTCAGGCTAAAGGGTTCAAAAGCCCAGGCCATTGAACAGTTTAGGAGGGTGCTGGCGCTTAGACCCAATGATGCCTACGCACATTATAGCCTCAGCGATATGCTTGATTACGGAACAGAAAGTGAACAGCTCAACCAAATGAAAAAACTGGTGAGACAGCCCGGCCTATCAAATGAAGATCGAGCTTTGCTGGGGTTCGCGTTATTCAATGTATTCGATCAACTCAAGGATCGAGCACAGGCATTCGAAAGTCTTCGAGAAGCAAACCGAGTCTGTCGAGGGAGCATAAATTACGATCAGGAGCATGATCGCCGATTAATCTCCAAGCTCAAGGACTACTTTGTTGCTATGCCCGAAGTGTTTAATCACGAAGGAGCAATGAATATTGAGGGGAAATCGCCGATTTTCGTTGTTGGAATGCCGCGCTCGGGTACTTCATTGGCTGAGCAGATTCTAACGAGTCATTCAACGGTTTATGGGGCGGGGGAACAGATTTGTTTCAAGGACACGATTAGTGACTTGCTCGAAGCGATTGATTTAGAGAGTCACCCCGAGCTATCCGGTGAACAACTTTCCGTGATCAGGAACCATTATTTAAGGGGGTGGGATAGAGTCAGAACCGATTTAAACGTGGTTGTCGACAAGACGCCGATGAACTTTCTCTATATCGGGTTCATTCTTAGTGCGATCCCCGAAGCGAAGATAGTTCACTGCAAAAGAGACCCCGTGGCCACCTGTTTTTCCATATTTTCGCGTTATTTTGGCAAATCTGGCTATCGTTATGGTTATGATCTGACCGAACTGGGACGTTATTACCGGTTATACGAAGATCTGATGGCATTTTGGTACGAGCGCTATCCCAGCCAAATCCATACCTTAAATTATGAGTTGCTCACAGAGGATCAGGAAAATCAGACCCGATCGCTATTAGAACATTGCCAGCTAAGCTGGGACCCATCCTGTCTCGATTTTCATCTCACAGAGCGGTTTGTTAATACTTCGAGTTCTGTGAAACTAAAACGGCCGCTTTACCAAGGTGCCTCAAATGCCTGGAAAGGATATCGAAGAGAGCTCGAGCCGCTCACCGAGGCGCTGTTCTGGGAGAGAGCTCCGGCATAATCGGTTAAACCGTCCAGTCCAACCCTCTAAACCGACCTATTTCCTTAAATTAAACCCTAAAGTTTTCCTTTAGGGTACCGACTAATGATCTGAACGCGGCAATAATTTGCCGCTTTCGTTGTCAAAGCGGCGGGTTCTTGCCACTTTGTCAAATAAACCAGTTGCGAAGTATGGCTGGCGGGGTGACCCGTCATTCATGGCTGGGGTCGACATGACTAAAACCGTGCTCACGTAGCTTTCTAAAACTACTTAGAGGCGTAATTATGAGTTTAGTCATAAATACAAATGTTGCATCTTTGAATGCACAACGGTCTCTGACTGCCTCCGCCGCGGAACTTAGAACTGCGATGGAGAGGTTATCTTCTGGTAAAAAAATCAACAGCGCGGCCGATGACGCTGCGGGTTTTGCCATTGCCGAAAGAATGACCGCGCAGATACGGGGTCTCAATATGGCCGCAAAGAATGCCAGCGATGGTCTTTCGATGCTTGCCACTATTGAAAATGCCACTAACGATATCACCGGGATGCTCCATCGTATGAGGGAGCTGGCGGTTCAAGCCATCAACGACACGAATGGACCTGAAGATCGAAATTATCTTCAGGATGAAGTCGTTCAGTTGATGGAGGAAATCAACCGAGTGGCATCGGATACGGAGTACAACGGGCAAACCGTGCTTGATGGGGGCTTCATCAACAAGGTGATTCAGGTTGGTACACAACAAGACCAGGACGTGGACATTAATATCCACTCGGTCAGTACTGACACGCTGGCTCTGTCTACGGGAGGATCGACTCACATCGATTTGACGGATGCGGTAGCCGCGGGTGCCTCGTTGGATCTGATTTCCGATGCGATTGAACAGGTTGCTGGCGATCGAGCCGAATATGGTGCTCTACAGAACCGGTTGGAGTATACCGTGTCCAACCTGTTGAACGTGGCGGAGTACACGACGGCGGCTCGGTCCAGGATCGCGGATGCTGATTTTGCGGCGGAGAGTGCTCGACTGGCTAAGGCGCAGGTCTTACAGCAGTCTGGTACGGCAATGCTGGCGCAAGCTAACGCGTCTTCTCAGCTTGCATTATCGTTATTTCGATAATCTAGGCTGATGAGGGTAACGAAGTGGGGGAGAGTAAAACGAATTGGACTGGTCTTGAAGGGACTTTGTGTCACAGCGCAGCGTTCAAAAAAGATTCCAATGGGTTTTACCGAGGGGTCGGGATTCGATCTCGCTTCGTCATCCCCACCATCAATGGTAAGAGCCGTTGGTGTAGAAATGAATAGTTTGTTTGCTGATGTCCCTGGCCAGGGAGTACCAGTGGCTAACTGAATAAAGTAAATAATAGCTGACCTTTCAAATTGTTTTGGAGGGGTCCTAAGCCAAGGAGAAGGATCAGCTCATGAATTGACAAAAGGAGTCAAATTATGAGTTTGGTCGTAAATACAAATGTTGCATCTTTGAATGCACAACGGTCTCTGACTGCCTCCGCCGCGGAACTTAGAACTGCGATGGAGAGGTTATCTTCTGGTAAAAAAATCAACAGCGCGGCCGATGACGCTGCGGGTTTTGCCATTGCCGAAAGAATGACCGCGCAGATACGGGGTCTCAATATGGCCGCAAAGAATGCCAGCGATGGTCTTTCGATGCTTGCCACTATTGAAAATGCCACTAACGATATCACCGGGATGCTCCATCGTATGAGGGAGCTGGCGGTTCAAGCCATCAACGACACGAATGGACCTGAAGATCGAAATTATCTTCAGGATGAAGTCGTTCAGTTGATGGAGGAAATCAACCGAGTGGCATCGGATACGGAGTACAACGGGCAAACCGTGCTTGATGGGGGCTTCATCAACAAGGTGATTCAGGTTGGTACACAACAAGACCAGGACGTGGACATTAATATCCACTCGGTCAGTACTGACACGCTGGCTCTGTCTACGGGAGGATCGACTCACATCGATTTGACGGATGCGGTAGCCGCGGGTGCCTCGTTGGATCTGATTTCCGATGCGATTGAACAGGTTGCTGGCGATCGAGCCGAATATGGTGCTCTACAGAACCGGTTGGAGTATACCGTGTCCAACCTGTTGAACGTGGCGGAGTACACGACGGCGGCTCGGTCCAGGATCGCGGATGCTGATTTTGCGGCGGAGAGTGCTCGACTGGCTAAGGCGCAGGTCTTACAGCAGTCTGGTACGGCAATGCTGGCGCAAGCTAACGCGTCTTCTCAGCTTGCAGTGACTTTGATTCGATAATCAAAATAAGTTACTAGACCATGCCCCACAAGCTAGATGATTTGTCCTTCAGGGCTTGGAGATATCCTCCGAGCCCTGGAAAGGAATCTAGTCAGCAAACGAGGCAAGGCAGTAGATTATGTCTTTGATCGTTAATACGAATCTAGGATCGCTAAATGCTCAGCGTTCTTTGAATTCCTCTTCTACTGAGTTGAGGACCGCTATGGAGAGGCTATCATCCGGTAAAAGAATCAACAGCGCGGCCGATGACGCTGCGGGTTTTGCCATTGCCGAAAGAATGAACGCGCAGATACGCGGTCTCAACATGGCAATCAAGAATGCTGGTGATGGCCTGGCGATGATCGAGACGATTGAAGCATCGGCTCAGACAGTTACTGACATATTGCAGCGAATTAGGGAGCTGGGATTACAGGCATTGAATGGGACAGTTTCAGAAAAGGACAGGGAATATATTCAGGCCGAAGTCGAATCGTTACTTTTGGAAATTGATCGCCTTGCTAGTGATACTCAATTCAATGGGGAGGAAATACTTCACATCACAAACAGGGGCGACAAGAAATCCATCCAGGTGGGTACTGAAGCAGGCCAAACTGTTGACTTTAACGTTTTGGGATTTGATACCTTGTGGTTTGGTGGCGGTACATCGGGTTTTGCGCTACTTAGTGATAGCCCCGCGCTAATCGGCCCCGCGACTTCGCCGCCTTCGTCCACAAGCGATATTGACTTTAACATTGTTGCAAATGGTGAATCCTTTGTCATTGATGCGGCGGCTGGTGATAGTGCGAAAGATATCGTCTCAAAGGTCAATGCATCCGCAATTGATTCAGGAGTATTTGCCAGGTCTCTTGCCGCGGCGCGGCTCGAAACCACTGATGGGTCAGACCAAACAATTTCTCTTAATGTCAATGGTGTCTCTACAGGAAACTTTATATTGGGCTTTGATGGTGATCCCGCGGAGGACGCGGTAATGGCTATCGCAGAACAGACAGGCGTATATGCGTTTAGTGTGGATGGGGGGGTGGACCTTGTCACATTTGATGGTCGCAATATCGAGATTGAATTAGAGACCAGTAATTCGGTTTCCGTTGTTCCGCTATTGACTTCTAATACACCGGTTACTATAGATGGCACCGGAAATGATTCTGTCACCGTTACGGGACGCATAAAGCTTATGTCAAGTCTCGAATTTTCAGTGGAAAGGGTTGGCTCGAGCGCACCGGAATTTTTTGATCTCGATTCCATTGCGTTAGAAGGAACGGTCAATTTGGCATCGCACGCTGCCATAACTTCATTTTTCGATAGTGAGTTTGGCCAGGATAACTTTTTGAGAAACATCGATGTGACCTACGCGCCGGAGACGGCGGTCGCTGTGGCGAGCTGGTCAATAGAGCAAGCTTCTCACAATAGAGCATATTACGGCGCCCTTCAAAACCGTCTGGAATATACAGTATCCAATTTGACGGGTATTTCGTTATACACCGCTTCCGCGCTTTCGAAGATACAGGATGCCGATTACGCGGTTGAATCTGCCCGTTTGTCTAAAGCACAAATCCTGCAGCAATCGGCTATTGCTATGTTAGCGCAGGCTAATGCGTCATCACAATTGGCCGTCACGCTGATTCGATAAGCTAGTGAGATGAATAGAGAAACGAATTGCTGAGAAGCCTTCTTGGCAATTCGCCTCTTTCTGAGAATC
>CAZYHH010000150.1:0-7881 GCA_964647295.1 uncultured Pseudomonadales bacterium | reverse complement strand
CCGCCGCCCGGGCGCTCCCACCCCGCGCCCCCCCCCGGGGGGGGCGGGGGCCCGGCCGCGCATATGGGGGGGTGGAGCCTGTATTTTGATGAGTCGGGTTTTCCGACTTATCTTTATAACTGGTTTGGTCATGAGTTGACCTTCCTGACCAGCTCGACTGTGTTAGAACCAGGAAGCCATGAACTGACGCTGCTCTATATCCACGATGGAGGATTTGGTGCTGGCGGTACCGCGAGCTTATCCGTAAATGATGAAATGGTTGCGAGCGAAAAAATTCCTGCGACGGTCCCGGTGATTTATTCAATGAGTGGCGAGACCTTCGATGTGGGTCGTGACACGGGCTCGCCTGTCGGTCCTTATCCGCATAATTTTGCATTTAATGGTCAAATTATAGGGGTCACACTGGAACGTCTTAGTGACGCCAGTGCGTCGACCAAAAAGGCAGAGAGACAAGGGCGTTTTAACGCGAGTCTCAGCAGTCAATAATCAGAAGCGGATGACTTTTTAGAGGGCGGTCTCACTGAGATTCTGCTGGTCTTTGATGGATTACTATTTATTCGTTTGATACTTAAGTCAATTTGTTTATATTGGTTTGTGAGTAGATTGAAGATTTAGGTGGCGTTATGGGAGAAGCAACCAACTATGATTTGAGTAGTGGGATGCATGTCGCAGACCCGAGTTTGTTTGCCAGTGGGGAGATGCTTGAGCATTTCGAACGGCTAAGAACAGAAGATCCGGTGCACTACTGTCCGGAAAGCCCTTATGGTCCTTATTGGTCGGTCACGCGATATGAGGACATTGTGAGGGTGGACAAAGACCCGGTGGCCTTTTCCTCGGATGCTCGATTAGGTGGTATTATTATCGATGATGGCATCTTCGAAGATAAAGAATCTGATTTTTTCGTGAATAGTTTTATTTCGATGGACCCTCCAAATCATGGCCCTCAGCGTAAAGCGGTTAGCAAGATCGCCGCGCCATCCAGTATCGCGAGTTTTGAAAAACGGATACGTGAAAACACAAAGAATATCTTGGACTCGCTTCCGGTTGGCGAGGAATTTGATTGGGTCAGCCAGGTATCGATTGAGTTAACCACTCGGATGTTGGCTATTTTGTTAGATTTCCCCTTTGAGGATCGACATAAGCTCACCCGATGGTCTGATGTGTCAACAGCGGAGGCCGATTCGCCGATAGTCGGAAGTCAGGAGCAACGGGTAAAGGAGCTATTTGAATGCTTGGAATATTTTTCCGTTCTTAAATCTGAGAGAGCGATGGGACCGGCTAATTTAGATCTGGTAACCATGCTGGCCCAAGATGCGGCCACGAAGGACCAGCCGGATGCCGAATTTTTAGGGAGCATACTGCTTCTCATAGTCGGTGGTAATGACACCACCCGAAATAGTATGAGTGGGGCGATAAACGCGTTTAATCTGTACCCCGATCAGTTCAGCAAAATTAAATCAAATCCTAGTTTGATACCGACGGCTGTCTCAGAGATTATCAGATGGCAGACGCCTTTGGCCCACATGAGGAGGACTGCTGTTCAGGATGCAGTAATCGGGAGTAAACAAATCAAGAAGGGCGATAAGGTCGTGATGTGGTACGTTTCGGGAAATCGAGACACAGAGGTATTCGAGGAGCCTAACCGCATCGATATTGAAAGGCCTAACGTAAGAAATCACTTATCCTTCGGTTTTGGGATACACCGTTGTCTTGGAATGCGTTTGGGAGAATTGCAGTTAAAGATACTTTTTGAAGAAATCTTGGACAGGTTCGACCGAGTGGAAATAACCGGTAAGCCAGAGTCCGTGCTTTCTAATTTCATTAATGGTTATTCAAGAATGCCTGTAGTCTTGCATGAGAAACGCTAGTGGTCAGATTGGTTTTAAGTCTGAAAGGTCCTTTTTGCTAAAGATCTTATTTTTTCTGTTTGCGGTTACAATTTCTGGCAGTTCATTTGCTGCGGAGTACTCCGAGCAATGGAGTGTCCCCGTTGACTCGGTTTTGCCAGAGATTCGAGCGTTTGATCAAGATGGAAATTTACGCGACTTAAAATCGTTATCCGGTAAAAAAGGCCTATTACTGGTGATGAGTCGGTCAGCAGATTGGTGAGGCTACTGTAAGGGACAGCTGGTTCAGCTGAAAGAATGGCAACAAGCATTTGAAGAGCTTGGACTTAAAATTGCCGCAATGACCTATGACGAACAAGAGTCGTTAAAAAAATTCCATGGTGAACAACAACTAGGTTTTCCACTTTTGCAAGATGAGGATGCTCAGCATGTTAACGCGTTGGGTATTCGAGATTTAGATTATCCGCCAGGAAGCAATGCATACGGAATACCGTACCCAGGTATTTTTTGGGTGGGTATTGATGGCCTGGTGAGAGCCAAATTCGCCGTACCGGGCTTTCGCGACCGGCCGCCCTTAGCCCAAGTTCATAAGACGATAAGCAAAACGCTCTCGAATCCGTAAATTCATAAGCGCCACTTAAAACGACTCGATTGCGTTTGTTTCTGTGTCGATGTTTGCAGTTGCCTTATTCCGATCTTTCGAGGGTGGTGAGGGGTACCATCATATGGACGTACTCACTACCATCAAACATGACATAGGGACCTCCTGCGTAGGGTCTCTGGGAAAGTCTTTCATCATGCTTTCGGGAAGCAATATCATTAAATGAGGACCTTCTTGAACCCAGGTTCCTTTTGTTGTATCCCTATTGTTAGGGTCATCGTTGTCGACTGGCACATCGCCGACCAACATATAGGAGAGCCCAAAGGAGGCGGTCTCGGAATCATAAGGTTTTTTGTTGACGAACGCGTCCAGCCACTTTCGCCAAGCTTTGTCCACGCACATGGGATTTACGTTTTCGTTGGGCGGAGTGCCTGGCATGCAGGTCCAACCGTTTGTGCCTTCCCGGAGAATTTCTCCATTTGAACCCATAATGGTGGCGTTGGCGCTGACGTTTGAAGGTGCCGCCGACATCGCTATCTGCATGATACTTTTGTTGTAGGCTTCTTCGCTTTTATAGTCGGATCTTTTGAGTTCATGATGATTTGCGTAGCCTAGTAAGGGCAGCAACGCGATTGTCATTAACGTTAGGAGTCTAGTTACCGGTGGTTTCATTGGTTTATCTCGCAAAATTAGTGTTTTAGTTTAATCTCCGATAGTACTTTGTATCGTAAAGCTTCTTTGGTCGGGAGTGTAGGTAAATTTGTTACGGTCTATAAGATTGATATGGTCTCAACTTATTCTGGATCGCAGCTTTTGAAAAGTATTAAGATAATACATCGTGAATGAACGGTTGAAGGTATCGCATTATGTCTGACTATGATTTGATTATTCGAGGTGGGCAGATTGTAGACGGGTCTGGATCTGAGCCTTTTGAAGGTGACATCGCTGTGAGAGACGGAAAAATCATAGAGGTCGCTGAACAGGTGCTAGCGACTGCGGATCAAGAAGTGAACGCGTCGGGTAAGATAGTCACACCCGGCTTCGTCGATGTTCATACGCATTATGATGGTCAGGCGGCTTGGGATTCGCATCTTAACCCGTCTTCGAGCTTGGGTACGACCACGGTCGTAGTAGGAAACTGCGGTGTTGGCTTTGCGCCTTGCAGGCCTGAGGACAGAGACGTCTTGGTGCAGTTGATGGAGGGTGTCGAGGAAATTCCAGGAAGCGCTTTAGCCGCCGGGATTCCTTGGAACTGGGAGAGTTTCCCTGAATATTTAGATGCGTTAGAGGCCAAACCTCGTGATATAGATGTGGCGGTTCTCTTGCCGCATGGGCCCTTGCGGGTTTACGTGATGGGTGAACGTGGGGTGAAGAGAGAAGAAGCAAATCAGGAAGACCTTGATGAAATGAAGCGGATCGCGATTGAAGGCCTGGAGTCTGGGGCGGTTGGCATTTCGAGCTCTCGTACCCTTCTGCATCTTAGTAGTTCGGGGGAGAATGTGCCTACCTACGAGGCCGCTACCAGAGAAATGAAAGAGCTGGGAAGTTGCTTGTCGGGGGATAAAGGTCAGGTTTTACAGTTTATTTCCGACTTTAATGAGGCCGACGAGGAGTTCGATATTTTGCGCGAGACCAGTCGGAAGACGGGTGCGAAAGGAACCTTCACATTGATCGCGACTGATGCGCCTCTGGGTGGCGTTACCGAGAGCCCCCAGGTTTGGCGCCAACACCTCAATCGAATAGAGGAAGCTCAAGCGCAGGGACTCGACATAAGAGGGCAGGTCATTTCGCGTCCAATCGGGATATTGATGGGTCACCCTGCGACGATGAGCCCATTCTATCGAAGGCCGACTTACATGAAGTATAAGGACCTGCCTAAGAACGAGAGGCTTGCTAGGTTAAGAGACCCGCTGGTTCGGGAACAAATAATTTCTGAGGAAAACGAAAATCCCCACATTTTTGTTCAATTATTGTCGGGTAGTTTTGACAACATGTATCCGATGGAAGATCCGATAGATTATTTGCCGGATCCTAAGAGTTGTGTGGCCGAACAAGCGCGAGAAGCTGCCCAGGACCCTTTGGAATGGCTTTACGACTTTTTCCTGGGTAATGATGGGGAAAATCTAATATATATTCCTGCCACGAGTAAGTCGAAGCCGGTGATCGCGGAATTGTTAGAGCATCCTTATACGCTTGAGGCGCTAGGCGATGGCGGGGCGCATGTTGGATCGATTTGCGACACCAGCGCCAACATTTTTCTGTTGACGAAATGGGTGAATGAGGAACACCTCTTTTCTTTAGGACAAGGAATTCGAATGATTACCTCAGATCCTGCGAAATTTTATTCGCTCGACGATCGAGGTTTGTTATCGGCTGGCATGAAAGCAGACATCAACATCATTGATATCGGCAACTTAAAACTGAAGACGCCTCATATCGTTCATGATCTGCCGGGTGGGGGTAGTCGTTTCTTGCAGGATGCTGATGGCATTGTTACGACGTTTGTGTCCGGGAAGCCGATTTATCACCTGGGTGAGGCGACTGGCTCGTTGCCGGGTAAATTAATAAGGGGCCCGCAAAACCTGGTCGCGTAAAAAAACAATCCGGAGATGGTCAATAAGTCTGATCAAATGGTGCTCTCGTTTACCAGTCATGGATCTGCCCGTCCCATTTCCAGAATCCGCCGGTGTTCTCGAGATTGAGTGCTTCTGTCACTTCAATGCACCCCTTCGCGCTTTCTTCAGGAGATAATTGAGCCTGAGGTCCGCCCATGTCAGTTCTGACCCAGCCTGGGTGAACTAGGCCTATCGCTACGCCGTCGGGTTTCAAATCAATAGAGGCTAAGCGCATGAATTTGTTGACCGCGGCTTTGCTAGCGCAGTAGGCGTGGGCCGCTGTCATGTCCAAGGAAAGTGCCCCCATTTGGCTGGTAACGGTCATTACTTTGGGAGAGTCGGCTAACCTTAGATTGGGCATGAGTGCCTGCATCATTCTAACGGGGCCCATGGAATTAATGTTGAAAGCATCAGCCCATCCTTGGAAATCCATATCCAGCGCTGACTGTCGGTTAGTTTCCGGTCCCTTGGTTCCGGCGTTGTTAATGAGAACGTCTATCGGCAGTCCGTTAAGGTCGCTCGCTAAACTTCGAACAGACGCGTCATCGCCAACGGCGACTTCGCGAATATCAACGTCCCCTTCTATTTCGCGCAAGGACTCCGCTTCACCCGGTCGCCGACAACAAGCGATTACCTTATCTCCGCGGTCCGCGAGTATCCGGGTGATTTCAAGACCGACTCCCTTGTTGGTTCCCGTGACTAATACTGTTGTCATGTTTTGTTGATCCTTCTTGTTTTATGCGAGTTTAAGTTCTCAGTCGTCAAAATCAAAAATCGAAAAGACTTCCGTTTCAGTATGCGCAAAAAGATTTCTACCGTTAAGTGCGCTGAGCTCAATTAAGAAACCTGCACCAACTACTTTGCCACCACATCGAGTCAGCAACGCCTGCGCAGCCTTCGCGGTGCCACCTGTCGCCAAAAGGTCATCAACCAAGACAACTTTCTCTCCTTGTTGGATTGCGTCTTCGTGAATCTCGAGACAATCGGTACCGTATTCGAGTTCATAGCGCTCGTTTAGTGTTTTCGCGGGGAGTTTCCCTTCCTTTCTGATAGGAATGAATCCCAAGTTCATCTCGTAAGCGACCGCGGAACCAAAGATAAAACCTCTAGCGTCAATCCCAGCGATCAGATCCGGTTTGAGGTCTTCGCAGTATCTCACCAAGCTGTCGATGCTGGCTCGAAAGCCTGGGCCGTCCTGTATCAGTGTCGTAATGTCTCGATACTTAATTCCCTTTTTAGGATAGTCCGGTATCGTTCTGATCATCTCTTTTAGATTCATTACCCTGCTCCTTGACTCTCGAACAACCGTCCGGCGACAGCAGAAAATCGTTTCTTATCTTGAGGCGTTAAATGCTTTAGGCTCGACATTATCGCATCGTCGAGCGCGTTGTCGGCGCCGGATGGACATGCCTCTCTTTGAGTTGGGAAGGTGCTCGCGAGCTCTGCGAGGATTTCTTTAGCGATCAACGTGTTTTTAGACATGACGCTGGCGACTTGCTCTACCGTGACCGCCTGATGGTCGGGGTGCCAGCAATCGTAGTCCGTCACCATGGCCAGGGTTGCGTAAGGGATCTCGGCTTCTCTGGCCAACTGGACTTCGGGTAGGTTGGTCATGCCAATGACATCACAACCCCATGACCGGTAAAGCTGGCTTTCCGCTCGAGTAGAAAATTGAGGTCCCTCAATGCAGATGTAGGTGCCTTTGTCTTGGAAGCGGATGTTCTTTGACTTCATAATCGAACTTAATTGTTTGACTAGACGGCCCGTCACGGGCTCTGCGAACGACACGTGGGCGACGATACCATCACCAAAAAAGCTTTTCGTGCGGGATTTTGTTTGATCAATGAACTGGTCGACGAGCAAGAAATCGCCGGGAGGCAAATCTTCTCTTAAAGAGCCGCACGCCGAGACAGAGACGATATCAGTTACTCCGGACTGCTTTAACGCATCGATGTTAGCTCTGTAGTTGATATGCGAAGGTGATAAGCGATGCTTTCTGCCGTGCCGGGGTAGTAAGATCACCTCTAGATCCCCGACTCTTCCAAACAGCAGATCATCCGACACTTCTCCCCAGGGAGAAGAGATTGTTGTCCAGGGCGCCTTTTCTAGTTGAGGGAACTGATAGAGTCCTGAACCACCGATAATTCCCAGTTTCGTCTTAATCATAATTCTCTGATGTCTGTTTTGCGTTGGTGTCATAGTCTTTTGAAAGAAGATACTATCGACAAAACCCAGTGATCAGAAGGTAACACAGTCGATGATTAGGGTCTCACGTCCTACGACTAAGAAATCGCCGTTGAAAATCATTTTTTCGGGTCTATTGATAAGTGCGACCTGTTGGAGTCAGCCGATGACAAGTAATGCAATTACTGAGTCTTATATCAACGGCCAATCAGCTTCGTTTTTTAGTGAAGCGGCACAAGCTAAGATCGACTCGGAAAACGAAACGTATCGCTCGGTAATCGTGTCGGGCGGCGAGCCAGTTTCTGTGGCGGTCCGCGAGCTGGATGGTTTGAGCGCTCAAGACCGAATGAAGTTGCCGTTGGGCGCGGTACCGATTTTGGTGAAAGACAATATTGAGGTGTCGGGTTGGGCCACAACGGCAGGGTCTACCGCTCTCGCTGACAATTTTACGAACCGTGATGCGGATTTGGTCGCAAATCTTAGGCGGGCCGGCGCGATAATACTGGGTAAAGCGAATTTGAGTGAATGGGCGAATTTCAGGTCTCGGAAGTCGTTATCAGGCTGGAGTGGGATAGGTGGCCAGACTCGTAACGCTCATGACCCTTTGAGGTCTCCTTGCGGTTCCAGTTCGGGC
>CAZYHH010000149.1:4714-7945 GCA_964647295.1 uncultured Pseudomonadales bacterium | reverse complement strand
ACGACAATCAGTATTTCTATCAAGGTAAAACCAGAAATATTTTGCTTCATCTGCATCTCTCTTTAATGTTTATTAGACTATCTGATTCATGCTCAATATGGGTAATAACACAGCCATTACTATAAATAGCACCGTAGCGCCCATTACAAGCATCATTGCCGGCTCAAACATTTTGACCAAAGTGGATACTAACCGCTCAACTTCGGTCTGCTGATAATTCGCAATTCTCTCCAGCATTTGATCGAGTTCACCACTTTGTTCACCGCTTCCTACCATGTGTATCATCATTGGAGGAAAGTACTTAATAGCTTCTAAGCTTCCGCGCAAGCTTTTCCCCTCTATTACTTCCTGTGTCGCTTTTCGTAACCCATTTTGCAAAGCCATATTGGAAACCACTTCGCTTGCTATTTTCATGGAATCTACCAAGGGGATGCCGGACCTAGCTAATATTGAAAGTGTATTCGAATATCTCGCGGAATTAGAACTCCGAACAATCTTCCCTATCACTGGTAGAGAAAATTGATATCTGTCCCATACTAACCGGATCTTTTCTTGACTGAGAAGCCTCTGTAGGACAAAAACAGAGAAAATAAGTGAACTTAGGATCAACCACCAGTAACTTTGAATAACTTCAGTGATATTGATTAATACTTGAGTCGACCAAGGCAATGTTTGTCCCGTATCTTCGATTACGCTGATCATATCTGGAAGCACATACACCATAAGAGCGCCGACGATCAAAAAGGCTACTACTAACAAAATGATAGGGTACATCAAAGCCATTTCTACATTTCTAAAAGACTCGTGCTCCCGCTCGAGATAGTTTGCTAAATTATCTAAGACCTGGTCCAAAAACCCTGACTGCTCGCCAGCCGCTACTGATGAACAGTATAATTTTGAGAAGCTATTTGGGTACTCAAGTAGGCTTTGTGCCAGCGAATTGCCCTCCAACACCCGACTTCGAACCCCCATTACTAAAGCGCTCGTACTCTGCTTTTCTGTTTGTTGAGCAATGGTGTTCAGGGATTCTTCTACTGGCATGCTGGAAGAAAGCAGCGTGGAAAGCTGTCTTGTAAACAAGACTCGATCAAGGTTACTTAATTTAGGCCTAAAAAAAGAAACTCTTGCGGTTTTATTACTTGTATTGAACTGTTGTGAGGTTTCTTCCACCTCCAAAGGTGTTAGCGCTTGGTCCCTTAAAGTTTGTCTAAGTTGCTTAGCACTATCAGCTTCAGAAATACCCTTTACTTCTTTGCCATCTGCACTCAGCGCGATATATTGGAAAGCGGGCACTATGGTTCCTTACCTATTCATCCAAGGTAACCCTCAAGACTTCTTGAATTGTAGTAACCCCATTCAGGATTTTTTGTTTTCCATCCTCTCTAATATTCGGGGCCCTTCGTCTAGCGTAGTTGGCAAGCTCTTGCTCGCTACTTCGATCATGAATCAACTTGCGCATTTGTTCGTCAATGCTGACTAATTCATAAATTCCGGTTCGGCCACTATAGCCCGTTCTAGCACAACTCTCACAACGGGTATTCTCAAAAACAACCGCTCTGGTTTCTTTTAAAAAAGCCAGCTCTTCAGCTGTAGCTTTCCTTTCTACCTTGCAATTATCGCAGAGCCGCCTGACAAGTCTCTGAGCCAGTATCCCCGTAAGGGAAGAAGAAAGTAAAAACGGTTCTACTCCCATATCCATTAACCTCGCTATCGCACCCACTGCGGTATTGGTATGCAACGTAGACATGACTAAATGCCCGGTCAAGCTGGCTTGAACCGCTATTTCGGCGGTTTCCAGGTCCCGGATTTCGCCTACCATCACCACGTCGGGATCCTGTCGAAGAATGGCTCTGAGTCCTCGAGCGAACGTCATATCCGCTTTATTATTGACTTGGGTTTGGCCTATCCCTGATAACTGGTATTCGATAGGGTCTTCGACAGTTAAAATGTTGATCGTCTTAGTGCTCAGCTCGGAAAGAGACGCATACAACGTTGTCGTTTTGCCTGATCCGGTTGGACCAGTTACTAGGAAAATGCCGTGAGGTCGATGAACGATGTCTTGGAGCCTTTTTAGTGAAGCAGAATCCATCCCAAGATTCTCAAGATTTAAGCGGCCTGCTTGTTTGTCCAGTAACCGCATCACCACTCGTTCACTATTGTTAGCAGGCATCGTGCTCACTCTCACATCTACTTCCCTGCCCCCTATTCTCAAAGAAATTCTGCCATCTTGAGGGACTCTCTTCTCGGCGATATCTAGCTTTGCCATGACTTTGATTCTTGAGATTAACAAAGGTGCTAACGCTCTTTTAGGCTTAACGATCTCTCTCATTACACCGTCTATTCTGAAACGTACGATGAGTTCTTTTTCAAAAGTTTCTATATGTACGTCTGAAGCATTCTCACGAATCGCCTCGGCCAATACGGCATTAATCAAGCGAATAATCGGGGCATCGTCTTCTCGACCTAAAAGGTCTTCATTCTCAGGTACTGAGTCTGCAATTAATACAAGATCAAGCTCATCGCCCAAATCTTCAACGATTTGTTTGGCCTCTGAAGAATCTCGTGAATAAGCGTTTGCTATGAATGTTTCGAATGTTGATGAATCCAGATACTCAATAGAAATCTTCTTTTTAGCTATGCGATGTAGTTCCGCTAAAACGGTAAAAGGCAATTCTCCCTTACAAAAAACTTTACTAATACTCTCTGTTTCAGTCAGCACAACACCAAAACGATTTGCGTAATTAAATGGCAAACCCTTTTCACGTTCTTTTTGAATGATCGTTTCGCTCAATGATAGTGTATGCTTTCTTAGACGAGTGAATTATAAACGTTTCGTGAAAAATTATTAGCTAATAAGCGTCATCCAGATGAGTAGTTTGGAGATGGTTTTCTCGTTTAAATTACTCAATACTGAAATGACTGAGGGAGAGATTAGAATTTGGATTTCGTAGGAAAACACATTCTGTCAGTTGATCAATTTGATAGAAGCGCTACCGAACAAGTGTTTGCAGTGGCCGATGAAATGCAGGTCTACGCCGCCAGAGATCGAATTACTCGCGTTCTAGAAGGCGCCATCTTGTCAAATATGTTTTTCGAGCCCAGCACTCGAACAAGGGTGTCTTTCGGTTCTGCGTTTAATCTCTTAGGAGGCGAGGTACGAGAGACCACAGAGGTTAAAGATTCATCTTTAGCTAAAGGCGAATCGCTTTACGATACTGCTAGAGTGCTCTC
>CAZYHH010000149.1:0-4614 GCA_964647295.1 uncultured Pseudomonadales bacterium | reverse complement strand
GCGGTTCACTCATTGTGCAAGCTGCTCTCTCATTATAGTGACATTACATTTAATCTTATTGCCCCCAAAGAGCTTGAATTATCCGAGGAACTCGAAGAGTCGCTCACCAAGCAGGGGCACAAGATAAAGAAGTACGCTCGGCTGGAGGAAGGGATTAAAGATGTAGAAATCGTTTACGTCACTAGAACACAAGAAGAGCGGTTTTCTTCTCGGGAGGATGCCGATAAATACAGGGGATTGTTCAGGCTGAACGAATCAATATACACGGAACATTGCGCGCCGAATACGGTGATCATGCACCCTCTTCCTCGCGATTCCAGAAGTGAAGCTCAGGAACTCGATGCTGATATGAATCAGAACCCTAATCTAGCCATTTTTAGACAGGCTGATAATGGTGTAGTCATTAGAATGGCTTTGTTTGCGCTTGTACTAGATGTAGTAAGCCAAGTGCATAATCATTCTCAGCCAGTAACCTGGTTCACTGCCCGGCGTTAATCCAAATTTTGCAGCAAGAGTTATTTTTTCTTGGACGCTTTCTTAGGTACTTTAGGAACACGCTCTTTCCATGATTTAGGCACGCTCTTGTATCCTCTACAGACAGCAAGATATTTTGTGGCTTCATTCCAAGCTTTCGAATCACCCATTTTGCGAATCGAGAATTCCCGAACTTTGCTTTTACCTTCTACTTGCACCTGGACTCTAAAAGCCGGTGACGGCCTGAAGACAACGTTGATTCCTCTAACGCCAGTTGAGTGTTTTTTATCGGTTGAAGCTTCGCGCGTACGTCGTGCCTTCGCATTGGCTTGTTTTTCCGTCCAACTTTTATCCAGATCTTTTGCCTGTTTGTGTACTTCTTTTTGTTTGGTCTTACTCAATCCGATGAGACTGAAGTACTTCTGTTCAAGACCACCACTAATACTTCTAGCTACCCTGAGCAACTTCCCATCATTCAATTCGTATACCGCCACCTACTTTTACTCCTAATCTTAATCGTTTACTTTTCCCTTAAATGAGACTTTCAAATTCTGGTAACGCCGTAAAAAGATCTGCGACAAGACCGTAGTCCGCTACTTGAAAAATCGGTGCATCTTCATCCTTATTAATCGCAACTATTACCTTGCTGTCCTTCATTCCAGCGAGATGCTGGATTGCTCCCGAAATTCCTACAGCAATATATAGGTCCGGCGCTACAATTTTTCCGGTTTGACCAACTTGCATATCATTAGGTACAAATCCGGCATCAACGGCAGCCCTGGAAGCACCGATCGCAGCTCCTAATTTGTCAGCAATACCTTCCAGTAATGTAAAGTTGTCACCATTTTGCATACCTCTTCCGCCAGAGATGATGACATCGGCAGAAGTCAATTCGGGTCTCTCCGACTTGGAAATTTCTTCTTTCACGAAGCTGGAAATTCCCGCATCTGCAACAATGTCGCATGCTTCGATGGATGCGCTTCCCCCTTCCGATGCGACTGGATCATAAGCCGTACCGCGAACGGAAATCACTTTGACCGAGTCGGTCGAACGAACCGTTGCGATTGCATTACCTGCATAGATCGGCCTTTTGAAAGTATCTTCACTCTCAACCGAAATAATGTCCGATATCTGGGCAACGCCTAATGAAGCAGCGACCCTAGGAAGAAAATTTTTTCCGTTGGTCGTATGGGCTGCAAGAATGTGGGTATACCCTGCAGCAACTTGCTCCACTAAGCCGGCAATGTTTTCCGCTAACTGATTTTCATATGCAGCGTTATCGGCTTGTATGACTTTATTAACCCCCGGCACAGCCGCCGCTTGTTGGGAGACACCTTCAACGCTGCTTCCAGCGACCAACAAATCAACGTCTCCCCCTATAGCTTTAGCTGCCGCGAGGCTGACTAGAGTTGGGGTTTTTAAATCAGAATTATCGTGTTCTGCAATAACTAATATGCTCATCCGATCACCTTTGCTTCATTCTTTAATTTATCCACAAGCTCTTCAACGCTCTCTACCTTCACACCTGCCTGCCGTTCTGCAGGGGGCTCAACAGAGAGGACTTCGAGAGTCGGTGTCATGTCTACTCCAAGATCCTCTGGAGTAAAAACATCGAGAGGCTTTTTCTTGGCTTTCATGATATTTGGTAGCGATGCGTATCTGGGCTCATTAAGCCTCAAATCTGTTGTAACCATCGCCGGCAGATTTACCTTGATCGTTTGAAGACCACCATCTATTTCGCGAGTCACCTGAGCTGCCCCATCTTCGATACTTAACTCTGAAGCGAAAGTGGCCTGAGACATGCCAGACAAGGCCGCGAACATTTGTCCAGTTTGAGTGTTATCCCCATCGATACTCTGCTTACCAAAAATCACCAGATCAGCTTGCTCTTTATCCTGAAGCGCCTTGAGCGCCCTTGCTATTGCTAAAGGCTGCGCATCCACTTCGGTTTCCACCAAGATCGCTCTGTCGGCACCCAATGCCAGGCAAGTCCGTAATTGCTCCTGCGAAGCAGAGGCGCCAACCGTTACAGCGAGGACCTCATCTGCAGTGCCCGCCTCTTTCAGGCGAACAGCCTCTTCAATTGCTATTTCACAAAATGGATTCACTGACATTTTAACGTTATTAAGATCGATCCCACTATTATCAGGTTTCACGCGAACCTTGACGTTGTAGTCGACCACTCGTTTGACTGGTACAAGTATTTTCATACGCTACTCGCTCCTTTAATTAGGCTTGTAACTAAACATCAACTAGGGATGCTCCACTAATAAAACAATCAGCCCTTTGAAACCAAAAAACAAAGTTTTGGTTAGCTCTATGAGGAAGGGAATGTTTATTTCAGGGCGCGTATTGTCGCTTTGCTAACTATTAAGGTCAAGAAAAGTCATAAAAAGGGTTATAATTCTTAACTTAAGTAGAGGTTTAAGGTTTTGGTCAATGGAGAATGAAGTGCAACGAGAGTCCATGGAATTCGATGTGGTTATTGTTGGCGGAGGCCCGTCTGGCCTATCGGCTGCCTGCCGTTTAATGCAATTAGCAGAAGAACGCGGTGAGGAAGTTTCGGTATGCCTTGTTGAGAAAGGCTCTGAAATCGGCGCACATATTCTGTCAGGAGCCGTTTTTGAACCCACTGCACTTAATGAACTCTTTCCAGACTGGAAAGAGAGAGGAGCTCCGGTGAACAACCCGGTTACTCAAGACCTTATCTATGTCATGGTCAATGAGATTAACCGGATTAAATTACCAGGATTGGTAGTCCCCTCAGATACTCACAACGAAGGAAATCATGCGATCAGTCTAGGAAATCTGTGCCGCTGGCTGGGCGAACAGGCTGAAGGAATGGGGGTAAACATTTTCCCAGGTTTTGCAGCCTCAGAGATATTGTATGACGAAAATGGCTCTGTCCGTGGTGTCGCGACCGGCGACATGGGTATCGGATTAGATGGAGAGCCAAAGGATAGTTTTACTCCAGGTTATGAACTACTTGGCAAGTACACAATCTTTGCCGAAGGTTGCCGAGGGCACTTGGGTAAACAATTAATCAACAAATACGACTTAGACTCTGACTCCGGAACACAGCATTATGCCATTGGATTCAAAGAGTTATGGAGTATTTCTCCAGATAAACACGAACAAGGGAAAGTCATTCACTCTATAGGCTGGCCTTTGGGATTTACTCCAGCAGCAACCGGAGGTTCATATCTTTATCACCTTCCAGACAATCAGGTTGCACTAGGACTGATCGTCGATCTGAGTTACAAGAATCCGCACTTATCGCCCTATGATGAAATGCAGAGATGGAAACACCACCCATTAATTTCGGATTGCTTGGAAGGTGGCGAACGAATTTCCTACGGAGCCAGAGCCATTGTCAAAGGAGGACTTCAAAGCCTACCAAAAAGCACAGCGCCAGGGGCGATATTAGTCGGCGATGATGCTGGTTTCTTGAACGTGCTCAAGATCAAAGGAAGTCATACCGCCATGAAAAGCGGAATGATCGCTGCGGAAACCGTGTTCGAGGAAGTTGTTGAAGGAAAAACGGGAACTGACCCCGTCAAATTTGAAGAGAATTTTAAATCTTCATGGCTTTTTGATGAATTGTATCGATCACGTAATGCCGGCCCAATGCTTCATAAGTTCGGGACCCTTTTCGGTGGCAGCTATTCTTCGATAGAACGGTTCATAAGACCATTTGCTAAATGGACATTCAAAGATCCTAAACCGGATCACGCGACTTTGGTTGAATCGAGCAAAGCGAAGAGAATCGATTATCCAAAACCTGACGGCGTTATTTCCTTCGATAAGCTCTCATCCGTTTTCCTATCGAACACGTATCACGAAGAAGACCAACCCTGTCACTTGACCCTCAAAGACCCTAGCATTCCTATTTCGGTAAACCTCCCAAAATACGATGAGCCAGCCCAGAGATACTGTCCGGCAGGAGTGTATGAGGTTCTAGAAGAAGAAAATGGAGAACAAAAATTTCAGATCAACGCTCAAAACTGTGTCCACTGCAAAACTTGTGACATTAAAGATCCTGCTCAAAACATCACCTGGGTCGTACCGGAAGGAGCTGGAGGGCCGAATTATCCGAACATGTAGTAAGTTATTCAGTAAGGCCTAAGCTAAAGGATTCTC
>CAZYHH010000148.1:0-7968 GCA_964647295.1 uncultured Pseudomonadales bacterium | reverse complement strand
AGCTGGTGACAAAACAATCCTTCAAAGGTAAAACGGGACAAAAAGCTTGGGTCCCAATCGAAGACGAAACAATTGTACTGATAGGCTGGGATAAACAAGATAATCTTGAGACTTTAGGTCATTTGCCCTTCGAGCTTCCAGAAGGCAAGTACCGTACCAAACAAAAGTTAACGGAACTTCAGCTTTTAGGGTGGGGGATGGGTGCTTACTCGTTCGATCGGTATAAACCTCTTAAACGATTGCCTGCCCAAATAGAAGTGTCAAATGACTCTTTAAAAAAGAAAGTCGAAGCAATTATTCAGTCGGTTTATCTTGCCAGAGATTTAATCAACACACCCGCCTCAGACATGTCACCATCCCATATTGAATCTGAAATTCATGCATTGGCAAAAAAACAAAAGGCATCGTTTGACTGCTGGACTGGAGATCAACTGCTTGACCAAAATTGCGGCGCAATTCACGCAGTGGGCAGGGCCTCAAATGATCCACCAAGACTCATCGAACTGAAATGGGGTAAAAAGGAGCACCCTAAAATCTGTCTCGTTGGTAAAGGGATCACCTTTGATAGCGGGGGACTAGATCTCAAGTCAGCCTCTGGGATGCGTCAAATGAAAAAAGACATGGGTGGTGCGGCTATCGCCATAGGACTTGCGCACCTGATCATGAACCAAAAATTGCCCGTTCAATTGAGATTACTAATACCGACAGCCGAAAACTCCATATCTGGAGATGCATTTAGGCCTGGAGATATCCTGGCCACAAGAAAAGGACTCACAGTAGAAATCGACAACACAGATGCGGAGGGAAGATTACTTTTATGCGATGCGCTCGCGCTTGCAGATGAAGAGCAACCAGATTTAATCATCGACTTCGCGACTCTAACAGGTGCTGCCAGGAGTGCGGTAGGAACTGAAATATCTGCGATGTTCACACATTCAGATTTGATTGCTGAAAAACTCTATAAACAAGGCGAATCTCATGCTGATCCCTTGTGGCGATTACCACTGTACGAATCTTATAACAGCATGCTAGACAGCAAAGTCGCAGATCTAGTCAACTCTTCTAGCTCAGGCTACGCAGGAGCAATTACAGCTGCACTGTTCCTAAATAATTTTCTGAGCGGTAGCGCAGATTGGGTACATTTTGACATCATGGCGTACAATCTAAAAACTAGTCCCGGGAAACCTGAGGGCGGCGAAGGAATGGCGATGCGCGCCGTATTTGCCTATTTGGAAGAGGCCTATGGTCAAACTTAAAGAACTTGAAGACAAGCACAAAGGCACTAGCATTGCTCTGGAAGAGTTCATTAATAGCCTAAACTTTGATGAACAGGGTCTGATACCGGTCATCGCACAAGACTTCGATACAAAAGAGGTACTGATGCTCGCCTGGATGGATCAACAATCAATCCTCAACACTCTGAGTGAAGAGCAAGTGTGTTACTTTTCAAGAAGCAGGCAATCCTATTGGAGGAAAGGCGAAGAGTCAGGCCACACGCAGCTAATGAAAAAGATGAGTATCGATTGTGATGGCGATTCAATCTTGCTCTTAGTTGAACAACAAGGCCCGGCCTGCCACACGAACAGGCAAAGCTGTTTTTATTTCGAAGTGAGTGATCAGATCGTCTCCATTAATTCGGACCCGATAGAGTAATTCAATTAACCATGACTGACTTCCATTTTCACAACACAGGTTCCGGCAAGAAAGAAAGATTTATACCAATCGATCCTGAGCATATAAAAATCTATGTTTGTGGCCCTACCGTTTATAACTTTGTACATATTGGAAATGGAAGGCCGGCTGTGGTTTTCGACGTTCTAGTGCGCCTTCTCAAGCTAATTTATCCGAAGGTCACCTACGTACGAAATGTCACAGACATCGATGACAAAATAAATAATGCCGCCTTTGAAAATAACGAATCGATTCAGACGCTTGCGGACAGATATACCCAGGCCTATGAAGAAGATATGATCGCGCTGGGAGTCATTCCGCCCGACATAGCACCCAGAGCCACTCACCACATATCAGAGATCATTTCAATGACCACAAGGTTAATCGAGAAAGATTTTGCATACGAAAAAGATGGTCACGTGCTCTTCCACGTTCCCTCCGACCCTGACTATGGAGGACTTTCCAGGCGTACTCTCGATGAAATGGTGGACGGCGCTCGAGTAGACATTGCACCTTACAAAAAAGACGCCAAAGACTTCGTCCTGTGGAAGCCTAGCAACCCGGACCAGCCCGGATGGGATAGCCCCTGGGGAAACGGAAGGCCGGGATGGCACATTGAATGTTCAGCGATGATACACAAACATCTAGGAGAAACCATCGACATTCACGGAGGGGGATCGGATCTCACGTTTCCACATCATGAAAATGAAGCAGCACAAAGTCGGTGTGCAAATGGCTCAACGGATTATGTTCGATATTGGTTACACAATGGGATGATCAATCTTGGCGCAGAAAAAATGTCTAAATCATTGGGTAACATTAAAACTGTTAGGGATCTGTGTGCGCAACATTCTGGAGAGGTGCTTAGATATGCCCTCTTGTCAGGGCAGTACCGATCACAACTCTCTTGGTCGGACGAAATAGTCGCACAAGCCAAATCAAGCCTAGACTCTCTCTACCAGGCACTGCGCGATAATCCTGGAACAGAAACGATTACTCCCGCCGAAATGTCAAATCTAATGATCGAGGATTACCCCAATAACGTTATAGAGCCTTTACTCGACGACCTTAATTCTCCAATGGCACTGGCCTCGATGCATGATCTCGCGGCCAATCTACAAAAATCAGCAACCGCTAAAGACACATACAGAGCAAAACAGGCTCTACTTGCCGGTGGAAGGCTACTAGGTCTTCTCGATCAAAACCCAGACGCATATTTCAAGCGTAAGTCGGAAAGCAGTAATCTTAGTTCAAACGAAATTGAACGGCTTATTACCGAACGTACCGCTGCTCGAGAAGATAAAAACTTTGGAAGAGCTGACGAGATTCGACAGGAGTTATCGGATTTGGGTATCGAGCTAGAGGATCTTAGAGGTGAGACCCGCTGGCGCAGGATCTAATGCCCAGACTAACAATTCTAGGCAACGATCCCGCAGCCTTTGTCTTGCGCTTGGCCTGCACGACCAATGGGTTAAATAGTATTACTCAAATAACGGCAAATTATTCGCCTAGTGTGCCAGCGACAATCCTGCCAGCAAATATATCCAAAATCATCACCGCGCTGATACCTGAGCAAGAACTAAAAGAGCTCTCTACACTGCCAGATCGAAAACACATCCGTCTCGCCAAATCGGGATACGTTATTTCGGAGATTCCTCTTGGCAAATTCTATTTAGATCGCTATGGCGCAAATCTATACAACATAAATGAAAGCGACTTAATCGAACTCCTAAACAACCATACCTTACCGTCACCGATCGACGCCACCGCTCAACACAAATCCTCCACAGACTTATTAGCCGTCACCAGCAATACGAGCGACCAATCTATACAAACAGATCAGTTTTATACTTACTACGCCGAGATGCCCCATGACAAAAAAAGTAGTTTGATAAATACAACGTGGATCAGTGAAAAACAGGTAGCTCATCAGTTCAACACAAATAAATCGTGTCACGTAGTATTCTTGAGTCCTTCGAATTTAGCTTTGAATCCCAGCGACTGGCACCCCACTGTCAGAGAAGCTGCTGAGTCTGCTATGATTAGAAGATCACCCTCCCAAAGGCCGAATACGAAAAATCAGGCCTCTAAAGAGAGTTCAGTCGTAGAGCTTGGTGCTGCTTGGTATCCGAGTAGTTGGCTATTACCTGAATCGGTGCATGTTGGTATCGAGGATGCGTGGGTGCTAAGTCGAATGCTGGAAAACTACGAAGACGATATCGATAGCGCGCTGTCCTACTACGTAAAATATCGAAAAACTCGTCTGGCCCGTTTGCGAAGTCAAACTGACCAAGAATTTACAAGGCGTTTTGACACAAAAGGTATAAAAAAATTAGGCCAACATATTAGTTTGGCTTTTTCGACACGCTTCATTCCCGAAATATATATGAATGACCAGGATTGGTTTCATGGGTACGACTGTCTCAGAGGATTTAGGTAGTCGCCCTATTGCAAGAACCGACTCTCTGCTTTAAAACTCTTACGCAAAAAATCCATCTGATCTCCAAGAATTCTCCCACTGTTAATTAGAGCGAGATACTCTGGGAAGTTAGGTGAGTAAGGCAGAGCCAATAGCTCCATACTACAATCCTGAACAAGACGATTTCCCTTAAAGTGATTACATCGTTTGCAAGCCGCCACTACATTATCCCAACTATCCGATCCGCCCTTGGATATGGGTAGCACATGGTCGCGAGTCAGCTCACCATCAATAAAGCTTTTTCCACAATAGAGACAGATCCCTTGGTCACGCCTGAACAACGCCCGGTTAGTTAGAGGTGGTGCTAGCTGTTTTTGAGGGACAACTCTTCCTTCACAAGCAATAATTCCGTGTATTTCAGTTCCGCTTTGAATTCCGCTGAAACGAGCTCGGCCGCCCCGAATCCGCAAAACTGGATCTCCCAAAGTCCAAACCACGATGTCTCGAGCATACAAGCAAACGGCTTCTTGCCAGCTCACCCAATCAGTGGGCAAACCCGCAACATTCAATCTGAGCACGCGAGGCACTTTCGTGAAATCAGATAATAAGGCGGTCATATAACTCCCGAACAAACTCTTGTCGCTTCCACATTTGGCAACCACCAAAGTATCGACGACTAATACGATGACTCAAAAGTATCAATTTAATCCAGACCCGTCTATTTACACATCCTCAAACGAAAGGCAAAGTAAGCCCCGAATGAAAACTTTATCACTATTTATCCTGGTGGTTTTGCTGTCAGGATGCGGCTCAACGGCCAACCAATCTAATGTCACTAATAAAACGCTCAAACCTTGGTTTTGTCAGTCCTCACAAGACAGCGAAGAATGGGATTGCGTGCGCTCAGAATCACTCGTGAGAAACCCGGCCACAGCCGCTTTGAGGACAAGAAATAAAAATGAAAAAACGGCCGAGCAATTTTCAACCATCGGCATTCCAAAACGTTCAGAGCCAACAAAAGATAAAAGAGCAATCAATCCTCGAGATACCAAAGCAGAATACCGTCCTAAGAATTTGGGATCAAACGCCGTACCTGACTACGTCAGTCTGGCCTATAGCAGCGAACAGGAAATCTCGTTGTTAGACCTACCAGATATTTTTTGGGCGGTTCAGCTTGTAGCACTTTCTAAAAAGGAAGCTCTAGAGAATTACGCAAATCAAACTCAACTCGTTAATTTGTCAGGAGCACGAATAGCATCAAAAAAACAGTTACTCTATGTCCTTTTGTTAGGCATTTACGAAACCAAAGAACTAGCCAAGCAAGCCGTCGCGAGTCTACCGGAAAATCAGAAGAAAAACCTATCACCCTGGATTCGGTCAATGGGATCGCTTCAAACAGCCATGATCCAAGGTGATCGGCTTGCAAAGGATTCACTCGATTAGGCTGAGTCTTGTTGTACCGATCGCGACTGATAAAAGCGATAAAACCCGTCTACGGAAAATATCACCAAGGCCGTCCACACACACAAGAGTGTCATCCACCTACTCGATGATACGGGCTCATCGTAAGTCCAAATAGCAATGATTAAAGAAAGACTTGGTGCAAGATATTGCAAAACGCCTAAAACCACCAAGGGTAGCCTAGTAGTTGCGGCAGTAAAAAATAACAATGGAATAACCGTCATCACCCCGCCAAACATCAACAGCCCAAATTCCATTTGAGTTCGTATCTCGGATGCGTGACTAAACAACAAAACATACAGCAATACCAAGGGAAGCAGAAAACAACACTCCACCAACAGACCAGCAGCGGCTGGTAGGTTTACTTGCTTTCTCAGCAAACCATAAATTCCAAATGAAATCGCCAACGAAAGTCCATACACCGGAATCAATTTGTCTATGTAAAGTTCCCACGACACTCCGGCGATCGCGACTAAGACTGCGCACCATTGCAACCGAGTCAAACGTTCTCGCAGAAATATCCAACCCAAAAAAATGCTGACCAAGGGGTTAATAAAGTAGCCTAGGCTTGTTTCAACGATCTTATCTTCAGAAATCGCAATGATAAAAGCAAGCCAATTGACCGCCAAACACACCGCGCTTGCAAAAAGATAAAGATACTCTTTAGCAGAAAGCCTGATCACCGAAGTCCAGTCTCTCACCAAGGAGACTATCAAGCACAGCAAAGGTACAGACCAGAAAATTCTGTGTGCCAAGACCTCAATCGGTTGAGCAAAACCCACGGCAACGAAATAGACTGGAGCTATACCCCAAATGGTCATGGCGGCCAATGCATAAACACCGCCAAGATTAGATTGGTTCATGGAACTTAGATCTAAAGATTATTAAAAGTTATCTTTCAGTCGACGCGTCTCCGCGAAAACATCTACTGGTGAAGCTCCTACCATCCCAATGGTCGATTGTAAATTCACGCTAGCAGGCCGCACAAATGGATTGGTTTTTCTCTCTAACCCGATTGACGTAGGTATAGTCGCGAGATTCTGTGATCTTAGCCGATCGATTTCATTACATCGGTCTACTAAGTCTTGGTTTTCTGGTTCCACAGAAAGAGCGAACGACGCATTTGCTTGTGTATATTCGTGCGCGCAATAGACGACTGTCTCATCTTTCAACGCCATCAATTTTTGTAAACTGTCCCACATCTGCCCAGGGGTCCCCTCGAAAAGTCTGCCGCAGCCAAGCGCGAACATTGTGTCGCCGACGAATACCATTTGATCCCGCTCGAAATGATAGGCAATGTGACCACTGGTATGACCTGAAACCTCGATCACGCGCGCTCTGGTTCCACCAAATTCTACGAGATCGTTTTCACGAACCCTTTGGTCAATACCTGGAATACGCTCAAAATCTCCGTCAAAACCAACGATCTTACACCCCCACTTAGCCTTCAATTCTTCATTTCCGCCGGCATGGTCAAAATGATGGTGAGTGTTCAAGATATGAGTTAGTTTCCATTGTTTATCGGCTAGAGCGGTATTAATCGCTGATGCTTCAGGAGTGTCCACGGAAGCCGTGTCTCCTGATACAGGGTCATGAATTAAAAACCCATAGTTATCGCTTAAACATTGAAATTGATAAACCTGCAATGACATATCTTCTCCTTAATCTGCTAGTGGAATGAATAAACACTCTCGTGGCTCACCATTAATACTACGACTGATGTGCCCCTGCCCTTCCGTATCTTCTGCCAACAGTATACTGCCCGCGCCTAATTGTCTTTTCGTCCCATCACCAACCTCTATTTCCACAGCGCCGGTAAGATTCACCACAAGCTGTCTTCTGGGTGCATTGTGAAAGTCCAAGTTATAGTCACCTTCTACTTTTCGAAACAGGACGCCCTTAGCAGCCCACAATGATGAAATACTACCCATCGCGCCATTACTCGTTAAATCAATTTCAACATCCTCAAAATGACTACTTCCATCTTCGCCAGTAAATACTTTTGTGATCAACATCGACTTCTCCTCCAGTGTCTATCATTTTGCCACTAGCAGTTTAAGGCACAAGTAAATCATCCTGTAGCCTTATATAATTAACTCCATCAAAGGACATAGCAAAAAAGAGTCCAAATGAACGCCGTGTTAAAAAATATCATTGACACAATTGATGTCGAAAAAATTGAAGCTAATCTATTTAGGGGACAGTGCCATCCATCTGAACACGTTTTTGGTGGACAAGTGTTAGCGCAGGCCATTACTGCCGCTTATCGGACAGTAAAAAGCGAGCACAATCTACACTCTTTGCATTCTTACTTCCTGCGACCTGGAGACTCTTCTAGACCAATACTCTTTGAAGTTGACCCAATTCGAGATGGAAAGTCTTTTTCGACTCGTCGGGTAGCGGCTATCCAAAAAGGT
>CAZYHH010000147.1:0-8053 GCA_964647295.1 uncultured Pseudomonadales bacterium | reverse complement strand
CTGATTTCGGCTTGTTCATAGAGCTAAAAGGCTATTTTGTTCAGGGACTGTTGCATATCACGAACCTTGGTGATGATTATTACAAGTTCTATCCCAACAGCTCCTCGCTAGTGGGGGCATCTTCAGGAAGAGTATTCCGGTTTGGTGAGTCGATAAATGTGAAGATATCTAATATTGAGCCAGCGCAAGGGAAAATTGAGCTTCAGCTGGCGCAAGGGGAGGCCGCCAGAAAAGGGCGAAGAAAAGAACGAAAGAGGCGTCGCGTGAAACGCGAACGACTAAGTTAAATGTCAGATTTGATTGGTTTTCACACGATTCGAGAATGTTTACGAGAATCACCCGACAGAGCTAGGTGTCTTTACATTGTTAAGGCCCGCCGTAATGCTCGCATTGAAGAATTGATAGGTTTAGCTAAAGATAAAAAAATTCGTTATCAAATAGTCCAATCGGCTTGGATAAGACAACGCGGTGTACAGGGAAACCATCAAAATATGTTGTTGGACTGTCACGAAATTTCTATCGAATCTGAAAATCAATTAAAAGCGAGATGGTCCGATTTACCGAGCGATATCAGAGTGCTTGTGCTTGATGAAATTGAAGATCCGCATAACTTAGGAGCGTGTTTGAGATCGGCCAACGGAGCGGGGTTTGAAGTGGTCGTGTTAACCAAGAGGAAAAGTGCGCCACTAAGTGAAGCTGCGATGCGAGTTGCTCAAGGGGGCAACGAGGGACTGTGCATTGTAGAGGTGGTGAACTTGGCTCGTTTTATGGAGTGGTTAAAATCTCAGGGAGTTAGAATCTATGGGGCTTCGGACGTAAGTGCCAATAGCTGGTCCACCGCGGTTTTTGAGGGGCCCATCGCAATTGTATTGGGTAATGAAAACAAAGGGCTACGTCGGTTGACTAAAGAGAAGTGCGACGAATTGATACGTATCGATATGCAAGGAAGTGTATCGAGTCTAAATGTGTCCGTGGCTTGCGGAGTTATTCTATTTGAAGTTTTAAGGCAGCGGAAATTAAGACTGTGAGAAATCTTGCTTTGTTAGAGCCTAGCCAATAGAATCTCGGCCCTATTTTAAGTTTACACATCCTTGCTCTACAGCCTGATAATCGGTTGGGGGCTTTGAAATTTCATATTGATGGAATTAACCAAAAGGAACAATAAGATGAGACATTACGAAATAGTTTTATTAGTGCATCCTGATCAAAGTGATCAGGTACCTGGCATGATAGAACGCTATGGCGCGATGATTGTAAAAGCCAATGGTGTGGTCCACAGATCAGAAGATCTGGGCAGACGACAGTTAGCGTTCTCTATCTCTAAAATCCACAAAGCGCATTATATGCTATTCAATATTGAAGTTGAACAAGCAGTCTTGGATGAGCTTGAGAGCGCGTTTCGTTTTAATGATGCGATAATTCGTACCATGGTGATTCGTCGAAAAGGAGTTATTACGGGAAATTCTTTATTGTATGAAGAAGAACTTCGCGATAAGGAAAAAGATATCGAACGAGACCGGTTGGCAGCCAAGAGTGAATCAGATAGAAAAGCCAAAGAAGCAGCATTAAAAGAAGACTCTTCAGAAGATGAAGAAGAGACTGCAGAGGAAGTAGGGTCTGAAAGTTCCGAATCACCAAATGAAGAAAAGGCAATTGTAGAGGAGTCCGAATAATGGGCCAGGATAAAGAGAACACAACGTCAGGCGATCCCGAGATCGACTACAAAAACCTAGATAAGCTAAGACAGTACATTGGTGAAACAGGAAAAATCCTACCCGGAAGAATCAGTGGGGCTAGCGCAAGCATGCAAAGACGTATTACGACGGAAATTAAGAGGGCAAGATATCTTGCATTATTGCCTTATACTGACCAGCATCGCTAGCAAGGAGCCGAAAAGATGAATGTGATTCTTCTAGAGAAAATCAGTAACTTGGGCGACTTGGGAGACGAAGTTTCGGTTAAACCAGGATTTGCACGTAATTTTCTTTTGCCTCATGGCAAGGCGGTCACGGCTGATGAAGAAAATCGGGCGGTCTTTGAGGGTCGCCGAGCCGAGCTAGAGGCTGTAGCAAATGAAAAGCTTGCGGAAGCAAATCTAAGGGCAGAACAACTAACCGATAAAGAGCTAACGATATCAGTAAAATCGGGAGAAGAAGGCAAGCTTTATGGCTCGGTCGGTACTCAAAATATTGCGGATGGTCTGTCTGCGGATGGGGTTCAAATTGAACGTAGTGAGATTAGAATGCCCGAAGGGGTGATTAGAGTGCTTGGCGAGTATGAGATAGCCGTGCAGCTTCACACGGACGTAACTGTCCAAATCAAAGTCAACGTAATTCCCGAATAAATCTATAACCCAGTAAGGGTTGCTAAAAAAAGAGCAAATTAGTGATATAGCTCTTGCGCTTGGCGCGTTAAATGGGGAAGCTATTAAGCCCTCTTCGTTTGACCAAAGTATGTCGGAACAGGCTCAAGAAAAACTCGCTACCGCGCTTAAGGTCCCCCCGCAATCATTGGAGGCTGAGCAATCAGTACTTGGTGGATTGATGCTGGATGATCAATCTTGGTTTGAATTGGTAGAGCTGATTCAACCGAATGACTTCTATCGGACGCAGCATCAGCTGATTTTTGAAGCAATGAAGGCGATAGAAAATAAGGATCAGCCATTAGATGCGGTTACATTATCCGAAGAACTTCAAAATCAAGGTATGCTTGAAAAAGTGGGTGGTGTTGGTTATTTAGCCGAAGTTGTTGACTCAACAGCCGGAGCTACCAATGTTCTCGCTTGGGCAAAAATAGTCCGAGAACGCTCGATATTAAGACAGCTAATTGGTGCTGCAAATAATATTGCTGATGCTGCTTTTAATCCGGATGGTCGAGACAGTGATGTGATTTTGGAGATGGCAGAACAAACTGTTTTTCAGATAGCTGAGAATCAACTAAAGAATGGGGGGCCAGAAAAAATTGGGCCTGACTTATTGCAAAAATCTGTTGAAAAGGTTCAAGAGCTATTTAAGAACAAGGGTTCTATTACAGGAGTGCCAAGTGGGTTTAAGGATTTGGACAAAAAAACGACTGGGTTTCAAAAGTCAGATCTGGTGATCGTTGCAGGAAGGCCTTCAATGGGTAAATCGGCATTGGCGATCAATTTTGTTGAACATGCGATTATGTCTGGTCGTTCGGCGCTCTTCTTCAGTCTTGAAATGCCTTCCGAACAAATAGTGATTAGGCTTTTGTCCAGTTTGGGAAGGATCGATCAAAATAGATTGAGAACCGGTGAGTTAATTGATGGGGATTGGACTCGATTTACTGGGGCTGTCAGTCAATTACGAGATAAGAATTTATACATTGATGATACTGCCGCTTTAACTCCAGGAGACCTTCGATCGAGGGCAAGGAGAGTAGATAGAGAGGCTGGAGGTTTGGATCTGGTGGTTATAGATTATCTTCAGCTCATGAGAACCATGAGTAATGGAGAGAATCGGGCGGTAGAGATTTCTGAAATTTCACGGTCTCTTAAAGCGTTAGCTAAGGAAATGAAGTGCCCTGTCATTGCTCTATCACAATTAAACCGTCAGTTGGAAGCTAGACCGGATAAAAGACCAATGATGTCTGATTTGAGAGAGTCCGGTGCAATAGAGCAAGACGCCGACGTTATTCTTTTTATTTATCGTGACCAAGTGTATAACGACAATAGTCCTGATCAGGGTATCGCTGAATTGATTATAGGCAAGCAACGTAATGGTCCTATAGGGAGGGTGCGAGTGTCTTTCATAGAACATCTGACGAAGTTCGAAGACTTAGCGGCAGAGCGATACAACGAGTTTACCCAGACATAACTTAAGATCACATTTTGGCTAAGACGAAACTTAAAGTAGCCTACGTTTGTTCTGAGTGCGGTGCTGATCATCCTAAATGGCAGGGACAGTGTACTGTTTGTGGCGAGTGGAATGTCCTTTCTAAAGTGAATGTAGACCTTGGAGTTGCTCTTGTAGAAGGCTTTTCAGGAGAGACCTCGAAGCTGACTAAACTCAATGAAGTTAAGGCAGAGGAATTAACTCGGATGCCCACCGGCATTGGAGAACTAGACCGGGTTTTGGGGGGTGGGTTTGTTCCTGGGTCTGTTGTGTTAATGGGAGGCGACCCCGGCGCTGGGAAAAGCACATTATTGCTTCAGGTTTCGACAATGTTGGCTTCAGCAACCGGTGTTTTGTATGTGACTGGTGAGGAGTCTCTGCAGCAGGTAGCGCTGAGGGCCAAACGGCTAAATTTGCCGTTAGAACATTTGGATGTCGTTTGTGAAACCCGCGCTGAATCTATTAAACAGATGGTAGACAAAGAAAACCCAAGTGTTTTAGTGATCGATTCGATTCAAGTGATGCAATTAAATGAGATTTCTTCAGCCCCTGGCTCTGTGAACCAGGTTCGCGAAACCGCAGCTTATTTCACTAGAATGGCTAAACAAAAAGGAACCGTCATCATTTTGGTTGGTCACGTCACCAAGGAAGGCGGGTTGGCTGGTCCCAAGGTGTTGGAACACATGATTGACTGTTTTGTTATGTTGGATAACGCGAGTGATGGTCGTTACCGGATTTTGCGAGGACACAAAAATCGATTTGGTGCCATCAATGAATTAGGCATATTTGCGATGACTGATCAGGGAATGCGAGAAATTCCCAATCCCTCAGCTATATTTTTACAGCGGGGAGAGCTCGATACACCCGGAAGTATTACTACAGTCACCTGGGAAGGCACTCGATCTTTACTTGTGGAGATTCAAGCTTTGGTAGACGAATCGCCGAGCGGCCATCCCCGAAGGATTGCCGTGGGATTGGATCAACAACGTTTGTCCATGCAGCTCGCCATTATGCACAGGCATTGTGCGATCTCGCTTGGGGATCACGACGTTTTTGTTAATGTTGTGGGCGGTATAAAAATTCAAGAAACGGGTTCTGACTTGGCATTAGTATTGGCGGTTCTTTCTTCCCTCAAGAATCGTTCCTTACCCAGAGATCTAATTGTTTTTGGTGAAATTGGATTGACTGGAGAACTTCGCCCTGTTGTGAATGGACAAGAACGGTTAAGAGAGGCGGCTAAGCACGGTTTTCGAAAAGCAATCGTACCATTCGCAAATCAGCCGAAGGATCCAATAGGTGGTCTGGTAGTTCACGCAGTAAAACAGCTTTCGTCTGCTCTAGAAGCGTTGGAAGAGCTTTAACGTGTGACAGGTTTGTATTTTATCCGTTTTGGCCCTCCATCCCCTAGCCGTTTTTTTCGATCCGTTTCGTAGTCTGAAAAATTTCCTTCAAACCATTCGAGGTGGCTGTCACCTTCAAAAGCTAGGATGTGGGTGGCTATTCGATCAAGAAACCATCGATCGTGAGATATCACTAGTATGGTTCCTGCAAAATCCAGTAATGCTCCTTCTAGGACGCGCAAGGTTTCGACGTCGAGGTCATTAGTCGGTTCATCAAGCAAGAGTACGTTAGCCCCTTTTCGAAGCAGTTTGGCCAAGTGAACGCGGTTCCTCTCTCCGCCTGAAAGGTCGCCTACAAATTTTTGTTGATCGGTTCCTTTGAAATTAAATCGGCCAACGTAAGCTCTGCTATGTATTTGATGCTTATCGATTTGGATGATGTCTTGTTTGTTAGATATTTCCTCCCAAACTGTATTTTTACTATCTAGGCTATCTCTACTTTGGTCGACGTAGGCTAGATCGACGGTTGTTCCTAGTTCAATCTTCCCTTGGTCCGGAGTCTCATCCTGGGTGATCATTTTAAATAAGGTGGATTTCCCCACTCCATTTCCACCTATTACACCAACGATAGCACCCCTGGGAATAGTTGCGGTTAGATTGTCGATTAACAGCTTGTCTTCGAATCCTTTAGATAGAGCACTTATTTCAATTACTTTTTCACCTAGCCTTTGACCGGTAGGGATAAACAGTTCTGCGGTTTCTTTGCGTGTTTCTTGTTCTTGGGCAATCAACTCGTCGAATCTTTGTAAACGGGATTTGTTTTTTGCCTGTCTAGCCTTCGGATTTGCTCGGACCCACTCCAGTTCAGTCTTAATAGCCTTTTGTCGTGATTGATCCTGGGCTGATTCTTGTTCCAGTCGCAACTCCTTTGTTTCCAGCCAATTTGTATAATTACCTTCAAATGGAATACCTCTACCTCGATCAAGCTCTAAGATCCATCCCGCAACGTTATCCAAAAAATAACGATCATGTGTGACTGCTACGACTGTACCTGAATAGGCGTGCAGAAATTGCTCTATCCACGCGACACTCTCGGCATCTAAATGATTGGTTGGCTCATCGAGTAGGAGCATGTCCGGTTTGGATAAAAGGAGCGTACATAGCGCTACTCTTCTTCTTTCCCCGCCCGATAATACATTTACCGGTGTGTCCCAGGGTGGTAATCGCAGCGCGTCGGCAGCTATGTCTAGAGTGCGATCGATGTCCCATCCATCTTGCGTATCGATTTTCTCGGAAAGTTCGCCTTGACGATCGAGTAATTCGGACATGGTGTCATCGTCTAGTTCTTCCGCGAAGCGATCTGAAATGGCGTTATATTCTTCGAGTAAGGAAACCACCTCCCCTAACCCTTGCTGGACGTTTTGTCTAACATTTTGGTCATTATTTAGTTCTGGTTCTTGTTTTAAGTAACCAATCTTTATGTCGCTTAGAGGCTTGGCTTCCCCTTCTATATCTTGGTCCTCTCCTGCCATGATTTTGAGTAAGGTCGACTTGCCAGCTCCGTTAAGGCCCAAAACTCCTATTTTTGCGCCTGGGAAAAAAGACAGAGAAATGTTTTCCAGAATTTTCTTTTTTGGTGGTATGACTTTGCTAACTGCCTGCATGCTATAAACGTATTGCGCCATCGAATAAAGCCTTTTTTTTGATTTTGGTTATTATAGGCCGAAGCTTTTTGGGGTTCAGCTTTTATACCGCAGATGGAGCTTTTATTCTGTTTAAATTGTTTGTTCAGTTACAATGTTCCAGCATTTCAAAGCGAAGTGAATAGTTAAATTGGATTGGGTAGAAAAACGCATGTTTAAAGGAAATGAGACGATTAGTGGCTTTGATGATGAAGTTGCTGAAGCAATCAGTGCCGAAAATGCACGACAAGAAGAGCATATTGAACTTATTGCATCAGAAAATTATGCAAGCCCCAGAACTTTGGAAGCACAGGGAAGCGTTCTAACCAATAAGTATGCCGAAGGGTACCCCAATAAAAGGTATTACGGAGGTTGTGAACATGTTGATACGGTTGAGTTGCTTGCTATTGAACGTGCTAAAACTCTTTTTGGAGCGGATTTTGCTAACGTACAGCCGCACTCAGGTTCATCGGCTAATTCTGCCGTGTATTTGGCGTTACTCAATGCCGGAGATACGGTATTAGGAATGAGCTTGGCTGATGGCGGTCACCTTACACATGGAGCGAGTGTGAATTTTTCGGGACGTCTGTATAACGCTGTTCAGTATGGCCTAGATGACTCCACTGGCGAGGTCGACTATAACCAAGTGGAACGTCTGGCTAATGAACATAAACCGAAGCTTATCGTTGCCGGGTTTTCAGCTTATTCCAGAAAAATGGATTGGGAGCGATTTCGGGCGATTGCGGATTCGGTTGATTCTTATTTACTGGTAGATATGGCTCACGTAGCAGGATTAGTAGCTGCAGGGTTATATCCTAATCCTGTTCAAGTTGCGGATGTTACGACCTCAACAACGCATAAGACTTTGGGAGGCCCGCGAAGTGGGATTATTTTGGCTCGCTCTAACGCTGACATAGAAAAAAAAATAAATTCAGCTTTGTTTCCGGGAAGTCAAGGCGGACCATTAATGCACATTGTGGCGGCCAAGGCGGTATGTTTTAAAGAAGCGATGAGCGAAGGGTTCGTTGAATATCAAAAGCAGACGTTAGCAAATGCAAGAACTCTAGCCGAAGAATTTATACGATTAGGGTATGACGTTGTCAGTGGCGGCACCGACAACCATCTATTTCTTCTGGATCTTGTCGCAAAGGATATAACTGGCAAAGACGCCGATGCA
>CAZYHH010000146.1:0-8056 GCA_964647295.1 uncultured Pseudomonadales bacterium | reverse complement strand
TCTGGAATCACACATCGATGGCTCTGATTATCTTTCTGTTGATGACCACCTGTCTGCAGAGCCAGGCATATCAGGGCGCCACCCTTTGCCCAAAATAGAAAAATGGATTGAAACAATTCAAGAATTGGGAATAAAAAATTCTAACCAAGTCGTACTTTACGACGATTCCGGAGGTTGTTATGCGACACGTGCTTGGTGGATGTTTCGATGGGTAGGCCACTTAAGAGTCGCTGTTCTAAATGGGGGATGGAATGCTTGGTACGGAGCAAAAAGCTCAATCACTAGACCTCAATCAAAAAAAAGTGATTTCAAAAAAAACCCTCCGTTGACCAAGCTAATGACATTCAAAGAACTCAAAAAAAACTCTCACTCGTATCGATTAATAGATGCCAGGGGTCGAGACAGGTGGTCAGGCAAGAATGAACCCATAGATCATACTGCCGGACACATACCTAATGCGCTCTGCTTCCCCTTCACAGACAATCTGGACAAAGATAAAAAATTTAAATCCAAAGATGCTCTGGCCGCTCAGTTTCATGATTTGATCTCACCAATCGTTTGCTATTGTGGTTCTGGAATCACGGCAACCCACAACATAATGGCGATCAAATTAGCCGGGCTACCCGAGCCCTACCTATACGCTGGATCCTGGTCAGAATGGATAGAACATAAAGACAGCCCCATCTCTCAAGGTGAACAGTGTTCGAATTAGCCGATCTCAGTTGGGAAAATGGCCAACCATTTTCAAACAAATACAAAGATATCTACTTTTCAAAAGATGGTGCCGCCGAAGTCGAAAGAATATTCATAAATCCCACTAATTTTGATGAACTAGTAAAAAAACAACGACTAACAACAATCGTTGAACTAGGTTTTGGTACCGGGCTCAATTTCTGCGTCACCGCCCAAAGGTTTCTAAGCCAAAACACTAGCAACCATCTGCATTTTATTTCTTTTGAAAAGCACCCCTTGACTCTCAAAGATTATCGAAAAGTTTTCGCCAACCTGTCGAGAAAAATCCCCTTCTGCAAGAACATGTTAGACCAGACACCTCCAGGGCTGGCTGGTTGGCACAGAAGAGCTTTTGAACACGGTAAAATCCACCTGAGTTTATTTTTCGGTGAAGCCTCCGACGGTATAAACGACCTTGCGAATAGACAAAAGATTCCAATCGACTTATGTTTTTTAGATGGATTTAGTCCTTCAAAAAATCCAGATTTGTGGAAAGAAGATATTTTTATTTCACTTTCGAAAATTCTTCACAAAAACTCTCAAGTCACGACCTTTACGGTAGCAGGTGCCATTAGAAAGAAGCTCGAAAATATTGGCTTCAAGCTGCAAAGGATTGATCAACGGCCAATCAAACGCGAAAGCTTGTTAGGAATATATCAGCCCAATACTGGCCACCGGACACACGCAATTCCCAGAGAGGTTAATATTCTTGGTGCCGGGATAGCTGGGTCAACTCTCGCGCGAAATTTGGCTGAAAATGGGGTAGCGGTAAATGTCTGGGACCCAAATGGGATCGCTACAGGGGCATCAAGAATAAGTACCAGTCTACTGCATGGTCGGCTCCTAGGAGATCAGTCAAACGATGCTGATTTCCGAGCTAAAGCTTTTCATTATTCCCACAACTACCTCCAACAATATCGAAGTTTTCAAAAAACTGGCGTTTTACAATTGACAGGGCCAAATATGGATCATCGAAAAATGGTGAAAATAAAACAAAGTTACCCCAATTCAGATGAATGGCTTCAGGTTAAGAACCAACATGAAGCCTGCTTCATCGCTGATGTCACGATTGATAGCCCGTCTAGTTTGTGGTTCCCAGATGGCGGAATAGTCAATTTGCCAAACCTATGCAAAGAGTTGCTCAACCACCCTCAGATTCAATTCAATCGAGGTAAGGTTGGCCTTACAACCTCTATAATTACTATACTTGCGACGGGAGCCGCAAATATTGAAGCCTATTCAACTAACGCTTTAGAAACCTATGCTATCAGCGGCCAGCTAGATTTTGTCCGCATCAACAATAGCCCCAAGGTCCCAATTATCAGTAATGGGTACACAATTCCTATCGAAAAAAACCTTTGCGCACTAGGCGCCACTTACGAGTATCAGGCGCTCCCACCAGAAATTGCCTCGGAAAAAAACCTAAAGACATGCTTCCTATCTGATAACGAGCATTCTGAAAACCATCTAAGAGCGACACGCTGTGTTTCAAGCGATCGGATACCAATAATTGGTGAATTAGATAAAAACATTTGGATATCTAGTGCGCACGGATCTCTTGGTACTTCTTCTGCACCATTGGCCGCATCGATAATAACCAGCAAGCTACTTGGCTGGATTCCGCCAATCTCAATAAATGTGGAGAAGATAATAGCCCCAGGTCGGTTTGAAGAGCGCCAAGCTCGAAGAGGTCAGCTGAGATCATCGAGTGATCCTAGTCACTAATAACACGAATAGACATCACATTGTCAAGCGATCGCAAGCTAGACAACAACTCATCATCCGGATGCTGCTCGATGTCAATAAGATTATACGCTAATTCTTCGCGGCTCTTGTTTATAAGGTCAGCCACATTGACATTCTTTGCGGCTAACAAAGAAGTAATCTGCCCTAACATTCCCGGCACATTTTTATTCACCACAGCTAACCTTACACCGCGACGAATACCCATTGATACTTTAGGGAAATTAACAGAATTAGTAATATTTCCAGTTTCTAAAAAATCTACTAACTGATCTGCTGCCATCATCGCACAGTTCTCCTCAGCCTCGGAGGTACTAGCTCCAAGATGAGGCGTAAAAATCACTCCATCATGACCAAGTAATTCTTGAACAGGGAAATCAGACACATATCTTCCAATTGCACCAGTATCAAGAGCCTCCACGATTGCTCCACTGTCAACAATGGGTTCCCTTGCGAAATTCAAGACTACTGCGCCCGGTTTTGCTGCTAACAGAACCTCTTTGTTTACCAAGCATCGAGTTTCTTCGATCAAAGGAACATGCAAGCTGATAAAATCAGATTCGCCGAAAATCTCCCCTAATGTATTTTTCCGCCTAACTTCGGCGGGAACTCGCCAGGCCGCTTCGACAGATAGCGCTGGATCAAAACCTACAACTTGCATGCCCATGTCCAAGCCTGCACGCGCAACCATTGAACCAATTGCACCTAAACCAACGACACCCAATTTCTTATCCTTCAGTTCGTATCCTTTAAATAGCTTCTTTTCTTTTTCAACCAATTGATTCAGTTCATGGGGACCAAGACTGGGTGTCAGAGATCTTACGTACGAAATTCCTCCTACAATATCTCGAGCACTAATAAGCAAAGCGGTTAGAACCAGCTCTTTAACAGAATTTGCGTTAGCACCCGGGGTATTAAAGACCACTATGCCGCGCTCGCTGCATTCCTCAACCGGAATATTATTAACCCCGGCGCCGGCTCTCGCCACAGCGAAAATCCCCGCCTCTATTTCGATACTTTCCAATGGATGACTACGTAATAAGATAGCATCTGAAGGACTTAAGTCACTCGATAGAACATACTTATCAGTTGAAAAACGCTTTAACCCTTTCTCTGATATCGAGTTAAAGGTCTTAATCTGGTACTTTGAAGAAATTCTTTCTAACCCGCAAAAGGCCAGCAACATAAGCCTCTAGGAAAGCCAAGTCAAGTTAAGTTAAGGCTATTATTAGTCTGAACGACTGCCCACTAGATCAAGAATCTCATCATAGATCATGGTCGACGCGTCTATGGCGCTATAGGCCTCAAGCGACTGTTTATACGACTCTCTAGCTTTATATGTCTTCAACATCTCTTCCAAAAAAGAATCTGAAGTGAGTGAATCTTCATCCAAAACTTTGCCAAAATTATTTTCAACGACATACTGAGAATTATCAATTTGATCTCCTCGAGAGAACGTTTTTGATAAAGGTATGTAGATGCACACTTTCCGTAAAGCCAGCAATTCGAATAAGGCATTAGCTCCAGCTCTACTGACCACTAAATCAGCTGCCGCTAACATATGTCCCCAATCTTCTGTGACATATTCGATCTGTTTGTACCCATTCTTATTTATCGGTAGTAAGTTCCCCTCGCCACAAACGTGCAATACATTAAAACGTTCTAACAGCTCTTCCAAGATTGCCCTAACATTCTGATTAATGAATTCTGAACCTTGGCTACCCCCAGTAACGATCAAAATCGGTTTTTCATCAACGTAATTCAGCATCTCTTTTCCACGAGCTCTGTCGCCTAACAACATCTCAGTTCGAACCGGAGAGCCAGTGTGAACATGTCGAAATTTCGTGTTTAAATCTTCCTTAGAAGGGAAACTAGTGCAATAGGTGCTCAAAAAGGGCATCGAAATTCGATTAGCTAAACCAGGAGTACGATCAGATTCGTGTGCTAAAATTGGGACTCGGAGCAACCAACCCGCAAGAACGACTGGCAAAGAAACAAAACCACCTTTTGAAAAAATCACGCTCGGTTTTATTCTGGAAATAATGAACAACGAGGAAAGCACTCCAAAGCAAAAACCAAAAAAATCTAAAACATTTTGAAATGAGAAATAGCGTCTCAACTTGCCTGTCGGAATTGAAAAAAAATCTATGCAAACCCCAACCAACAGGCGCTCTTCCATACCCGACCGGCTTCCTATAAAGCAAACCTTGTAGCCCGAGTCTTTAAGCTTTGTGATTATCGGAATCGTTGGCAAAACGTGCCCTGCCGATCCTCCACCAACCACCAACACAGTCTTCAATAACCTAAGACCTCTTTAAGCAATGGGATAGTCAGAATATGCTTCCTTCGCAACATCACTTCGGCTAACATTTCGAAATCATTCACTAACACTTCCATATCTCTAGGCCCATGAGAAAGCCAGTACTGAATCACTGGCATCGGAAGCATAAAACCCCTAGCAGCGGCTCTCTCCGCCAAGAAAGCACACTTGTAGCTATCTTTGAGTTCCTTCAATTCGAAATTCATTAGTGCTCGGAACCTCGAGCCTAGATCTGCAATCGAAAACTCAACCATCAAAGCAGAAGTATTGTGCGAGATAATCAGCGTACCATTCTCTTCATTCAACCGCTGATATATGTCAAACAAAAGTAATTCAAATTCCCGGTTGCCAAGTCCTAAACCTATATCGTCTATTGCGACCGTCTCACCAAATTTTACCGCAGATTTCAGGGCACTGAATCTATCTCGATCTGTCAAGGACAAGTGTTTACAACCAACATAATGAACCTGTCTAGAAAACACACGGTTATCTCTGTGACACTTAGCTCGAAGCAAGTGAGAACGACCACTAGATTTTTGCCCATAAATCCAAAATCCTCTAAAGTGATCGCTCAAACTATTAAAGTGTTCAATTAACTCGGAGTTCCCACCCTCGACAAAGTTATCCAAGGTCTGTTCCACATACTGATCTACGGGTAGAGTGTACTGAATGGTCATTCAGAGCGATCCTTGATTTGCTCATTATATCTTTGGTCTGAAGAATCATGACTAAAAGCTTTTCTTGACCAAACGATCACGTAATCTATACCAGATATCAAACCTAAGGATGCTAGCAAATAAAATAGGTAGGAAGTCAAATGACCCTCAAAGTCAGCCGCAAAATAAGGATATCCCGAGAGACTCAATACTAAAAAAATCAGCCCGAAAATCTGAAAAGCGGTATTCATTTTACTTAGCATTGAAGGAGCAATTTCTAGATCCTTATAAAGAAATCGATAGGCAATAGCACCTGAAAAAATAATCAAATCCCTGCCCAGTATGATAGCTGTCACCCAAATTGGAACGGCTCCTTGGACCGTCAGAACTAGGAAAGCAGACGCAATCAAGAACTTATCCGCGATTGGATCCATAATAGAACCTAGCCGAGTTTTCCAGCCGAAAGCTCTCGCAAGGTAACCGTCTAAGGCATCACTCAAACCTGCAATGATTAGGAGCACTAAAGCATCCTTGTATTGATCGAAATATAGCAGCCAGAGAGTTGGGAAGATAATCAAAATACGGCATATGGTGATCACATTTGGAATTTGCTTTAATTCAAACATCTATTCTTTCTATCCTTCACCCCATCGGAATCGAGTATTAGGCCCTCGATGAAAGGAATCCACAAAAATCACTTTCTTATTTAACAACAACTCTCTAATTTTTCTCTCACTCGCTCTACTGGTGATCCTTAAAATGACTCGGTCACGCGATAAGTTAATTATGAAGAACTCGTCAATGATCTCTAGTTTTTCGAAATAATTTTTCAAGTCGGCATATTTTTTCAGATCCGTTATCCCGCTGATTACCCAGTTATATTCCTTCTCCGAACCAGAAAAGACAGAAAATTTGGCAGCAAAAACATCTGCAATAAGGTCAACACCAATTCGAGCGCCTTCTCGAGCCGTCACGCTCTCGAAATCGATGCTGAAATGCTCATTTTCAAACCAAAACTCCCAAGTGCCATCAAAGTAGGGTTCATCCAAAGCCGATTCTGCAGTTTTTGCTCTGCCAATTAAAGACAAATCTCCCAAATACCTGAGAGAAGCTGTATCAATCTGATAAGCAACCCCAGACTTCAATTCTTTATAGGATACTAGTCGTCTATCAGGAACATCCATCATCGGAAAAATCAGACTGACCCCTCTTGCATCAGCCCGTTCCCGCAAGAACGCATGCATTACATGGCGATCGCTACTACTCAATATTTTTTCAGTGCCTTCATCCAATGCTAACCAAACAACCACCTTAGGCCGCTTACCCCACCAGTAAGGTAAGTCTGATTCTTTGAGCAAATCTAACACTAAATTTCTATCGAAATTGTAAGTAATCGTAAAATTTTGAGTCTCGATATTTTCTTTATATGAGAATCCCGAGTAGAACCCCTCCGGCCTGTTTAGGGCAGCTAAAACCCCTTCAGATCTCGGTATGCTCTTTACACCAGTCACTTTAGTCAACAATCTTAATAGCGCCCTTCTCGCCGCATTCGTCCTCTCTTTCTCTTTTTGAGTAGCCACTTCAAGTTCGATCATGAAAAAGCCATCTTGTGGCTCAGCCCAAGAATGGGGTGCCACCCAAGCGAGAAAACACCAAAACAAGAAAAGTATTAAGTTGACCAATCCGATTGCTCTTAAGCTAAGATTCTAAATCTAGATATTACACTTTAATCAGTGCTTGTTATTAAGTTTGCAATATTCAAAATTTTTGAATTTGCTTATACTAGCTTCTCAAATATTTAATTGCCGAAAAGGAAAAAACACGTTGTCTATAAAGGGTCCGGATAATTCTGGAATATCGTACAAAGATGCGGGTGTTGACATAGCAGCAGGCTCCGAACTCATAGATCGCATTAAACCCTTCGTACAAGCAACACATAAAAACAATAACCCACCATTAAGTGGACTTGGAGGCTTTGCCTCTTTGACCCAAATACCTAATGGCTATCTAAACCCAGTACTCGTATCTGGAACAGACGGCGTCGGTACCAAGCTAGAATTAGCTAATAAGTACGATCGTCACCAGACGATTGGCCAGGATTTGGTCGCGATGTGCGTCAATGATGTTCTAGTCTGTGGTGGAGAACCTCTATTTTTTCTGGACTATTTTGCTACCGGAAAACTTGATATAGACCTAGCAACAAAAGTTATCAAGGGCATCGCTGACGGTTGTCAGCTGGCAGGTTGCTCTCTAGCTGGCGGCGAGACCGCTGAAATGCCAGGTTTCTATCATGGCTCGCAATATGACTTAGCAGGCTTTTGCGTCGGTGTAGTCGAAAGAGACAAAATTATAGATGGTTCGAAAGTAAAACTTGGAAACAAAATTATAGGCTTGCCTAGCAGTGGACCCCACAGCAACGGGTTTTCTTTAATAAGAAAAATACTGGAGACCACCGAGCTTAAGAACGAACAATTGGTAAGTGAAATGATGAACCCGACTAGAATCTATGTGAAAAGTGTCTTGTCGCTAATTGAGAAGATTGCCGTAAAGGGTATGGTGCATGTCACTGGAGGAGGGTTTTACGAAAACATTCGAAGGGTACTCC
>CAZYHH010000145.1:0-8099 GCA_964647295.1 uncultured Pseudomonadales bacterium | reverse complement strand
ACGGATACTCAAACTCATGGCAAATCAGATGAATACATCTCCCTACATGTTTGGGCACAGGCCAAGCTCAAGTGATTTTGGCTTATATGGCCAGCTTACCCAATTAGCAGTTTTTGATCCTACGCCTATGCAGATTGCGGATGATCTATCGAGTCGGGTTGTCGCTTGGGTTGGAATCGTGGATGATCTTTCAGGGCATAATTGCGATGAAGATCAATGGGTTCGTCTGGACAAAGCTACCGACTCTATTAAGGCCTTATTTGCAGAAGTGGGCAAGGTCTATGTGCCGGCGCTCCTGGCAAATTCAAGAGCGGTAGAAGAAGGTGCAACGCAAGTTCAAACCGAAATTGATGGGAAGGAGTGGGTGCAGGAGCCTTTCCCTTACCAGGCGAAATGTCTTCAGTGGATCCGCCAGGAATTCGTGCGTTTAGAGGAAAATGAAAGAAAGGACGTACTTGCATTTCTTGATGGGACGGATTGTCATCGATTGTTTGAAAAATAATCGAGTTAATTTAGGGCCTCGAATGCGATCAGTATAAGTAATGTTCCGGTGTTTGATTCAAGAGTGATTAATATTCAAGCGTTCTCCGACGTTATCTGTCCATGGTGCTTTATTGGAAAGCGGCGATTGGATAATGTGATGAGTGAGATTGACGATTTGCCGGTCCTGGTTAGATGGAGACCTTACCAGTTGTATCCCGGTATCCCCTATGAAGGGCTCGATCGTCGAGAGCATCTTCGACGCAAGTATGGAAGTGATGGCAGTAAAATCTCTGGACCCCAGCGTATCAGAGATGAAGCTGAATCTGTTGATATTGAATTACGTTATGATCTAATCGATAGGATTCCGAATACCGCGTATGCTCACCATTTACTGGAATGGTCTGTGAATGCTAACTTACAGCATCAATTGTCTGAGGCCTTATTCGAAGCGTACTTTTGCAAGGGGATTGATATAGGCGATCCAAAGGCTTTGATCGAGATTAGCGAGTCGGTAGGACTACCAGCGGTTGATGCAGAGGAATTGCTCCATTCGTCTAAAGGTGAGGTTGACATGACCCGTCACCTAGATCTGGCGCGTGAATACAATATTTTCTCAGTGCCCGGTTATCTATTTGATAATGGTTATTTGTTGCCTGGAGCACAGGCGGAAGAGACTATCACCCAAGTACTTAAACGTGTTGCTGAAAAAATATGAGTTTATTTGTTCTGCTAGGGCCACTGTGTCAATTGTCTCCTGATCTGCTCGACATTATTCATTAATGGGTGTTCTTGGTTGAAGTTGTTGCCAGTTCAAGGGCGATGGGCTTTCTCAGATTTATCGAGTTATAACAGATGTGTAAAGTGTATAATTGATGCATAAGCATTCACTAGTACGTTATGAAAAACGGCTTTAATACAGTAGCGATAGTAGCAAGGCGTCTAACCGATCGTATACTTGAGTCGATCACCAAGATCGACACTATTTTATCTGGTTTGGGCATTCAAACCCTTTTGGAACAGAAAGTTTTGAAAGAGCTGGGTTTGAATCGGGACAACGCAATTGCTGCAAGAACAGAGCTTGGCGGGATGGCAGACTTGGTTATCGTGGTCGGTGGCGATGGCAGCATTTTGGGGGTTTCCAGGGATCTTGCGGGCAGCGGGGTGCCTGTCGTTGGCGTGAATCGGGGTAGTCTTGGGTTTTTGGCGGCGATCTCTCCTGATGAAATTGATGAAAAGTTTGGCCAAATTCTATCTGGTGACTACTCAATTGAAGATCACTTTCTTCTTGAAGCTCAGGTGTTTCGGCAGGGTGATTTGATGTCATCTTCGACAGCGTTAAATGATGTTGTAGTAAATCCGAGCAGCATGTCTCGAATGATGGAATTCGATTTACTGGTTAACGAAGAGTTTGTCTATAACCAAAAGTCTGACGGGATTATTGTGGCGAGCCCCACCGGGTCGACTGCTTATGCGTTGTCGGCGGGTGGTCCCATTATGCATCCTAAACTGGATGCCTTGGTGGTTGTGCCTATGTTTCCACATACGCTTACATCGAGGCCACTCGTCGTAAATGGTGACTCAAGCGTGACCGTCCGTATTATTGATGCTGCGGAAGGCGCGCCCCAGCTGAGTTGTGATTCCCAAGTTAATCTGCCTTTGCAGGTCGGCGACAATGTGACGATTAACAAATCGATCGATCCGTTAAAGTTGCTTTATCCATCTGGACACAGTTTTTATGAGTCTTGCCGTAGTAAGCTCGATTGGGCAAGTAGACTGGGAGGGTCTAGCTAGGGGATTTTCTGGTTTGATTGGCTAACAAAAGATCTGAAGGTTTGTCGATGTCCAAGCAGAGCCCGTTGTCTTCGGATTCAATAATGTGGGTCTCTGAGGAATATTTCTGGATGACGGTTTTTGCCCCAACTTCTCCTGTGCATCCTTTCAATTCGTGAAAAAGTGATCGATGAAAACCGACTGGATGCGTTGCCCTTTTGGGATCTGAATTTAGACGAGCCCGGATGATTTTGTAGATTTGGGGGTCAGTTTGTTTGGCAGGTTTTTGCATTGAGGTGAGCGTTTCGCGTTTGATGAATGGCATGTCCAGCAAGGCGATAAAGGCCCAATGCCAATCCAGGTTTGTCACACCGTCGGAGAGTGAATGGCCCATACCCGATTCTGCATTTTCTGATTTGAGCAGTTCAACGTCAAAGGATTCAAGCAAATTGGCTAGCTCATCATCTTCAGGGCGAATGACAACTCTTACGTTCTTGAAAGCTGCCCGGTAGTTATTTACTGTGATTTCCGCGACGCTAGAACCGCCTAATTCATGTAATCGCTTATCGGATCCGAAGCGTCTGGAAAAGCCGGCGCCCAAGATTACTGCCCCTACCTGTTGCTGGGTCAAGAGACGTCTATGTTTTGAAGTTGAGCTTCGACGAGTTTTTTGTTCTGACTTTTCACTGCTGTTATTTCAGCGAGAATTGAAATCGCGATTTCAGGCGGCGTTTTGCTGCCGATCGGCAAACCGATCGGTGCGTGGAGTATGTTTAGGCTCTCTTGGGAGACGTCTAGTTCGGTGAGCCTTTCTCTTCGACTTGCTGAGGTTTTTGTGGAACCCATCGCGCCGATATAGAAAGCATCGGTGTCTAGTGCGACCATTAGGCCCATATCATCGATTCTCGGGTCGTGGGTTAAAGCAACTATCGCGGTGGAATCGTCGTTCGCGTGTTTGAGTACCGCGTCATCGGGCATGTCTCGAACAAGTTGAACTCCCTGAACACCGAAATCATCAATGAAATCTGTTCTCGGATCACAAACAGTTACATGATATTCCAGTGTTAGAGCAAATTCGGCCAGGTATTTGCTGACCATTCCCGCGCCGATGATGAAAAGATGTTGCCTGGGCCCGTAGGTGTGCACTAGCCTTTGATTCGATTTATCCCAGGACAGGGCTTTGTAGTCTTTGGTGTCGCGGGTGGCCATGGTTGATTTTGTTAAATCAACGGACCGCTCGATTGTCTGTCGATTCTCTAAAGCCACCTCTATCTTTTCGAAATGCTCGATGACACTTTGAATTGGTGCTTGGGGTTCTACGATGATGTCGAGATTTCCTCCGCAAGGAAGGCCGAATTTTTCAGCTTCTTCGTTGGTCACGCCATACTGAAAAAACTGTGCTTTGTTCGTGGCCAGCTCTCCACTTAGTAATTTTTCTAAGAGATCTTCCTCGACGCAACCGCCAGAAAGAGAACCGACAATTTTTGAGTCGCTGCTGCAGGCTAATAGCGATCCTTTAGGTCTAGGAGAAGAGCCCCAGGTTTCGATTACCGTGGATAGCCAACATTGCTTGCCAGACTTGAGCCATGCCAAGAGGGACTGAATGACTTCTTTGTCGACGCTTTGCATTTGTTAGCTCCGTCGCGTGAAAATTAGCGTTGCCATGGGTTGTGAATCAATTCGGTTTTCACTTACGTCACCCCATTATATCTTGAGCGTTTAAAGTGTCACCCTGTAACAGAGGTGGATTGAGACAGTTATTCGCGGGACAATGGGCTCTGAAAAATTGCAAGAAGGCTTTGATGAAAGACGGTCAGCCCAAACTAATCAAGCTTGATGATTATCGATCTCCAGGCTACTTAACAGATCAAACTGAATTGACGTTTGATATTAAAGATGGATCGACGCGTGTGACCAGTCAACTACATGTTCGTAGATCTCGATCGGACGAAAGCGAGATTTTCTTAAACGGTGAAGAACTAGAATTGGTTTCGGTAGCCTTGGATGGCCGGCTATTAAAAGATAATGAATATGCGCTAGATGGGCGAGGGATGACCATATTCGGCCTTGAAGAATCACATACGGTTACTGTTGTTACCGATATTGTTCCCGAGAAAAATACGGCTTTAGAGGGCCTTTATCGATCTAGTTCGATGTACTGCACGCAGTGTGAGGCAGAGGGATTTAGAAAAATCACTTATTATCAAGATCGTCCGGATGTGCTTTCCGAGTTTACAACTACGGTAACTGCAGATGCCAATGAATTCCCCAATCTTTTGTCTAACGGAAATCTCATAAAAGAAGAACTCTTAAGAGATGGTAGGAAATCTGTAACCTGGCATGACCCGTTCCCCAAGCCCAGCTATTTGTTCGCTCTGGTCGCAGGCGATTTGTCTGTTTTGGAAGATAGCTTTGTCACGTCAAGCGGAAGAGAGGTTAAGCTCCAAATATTTTCGGAGCCACATAATATCGGGCAATGCGCGTATGCGATGGACTCGCTTAAGAGGTCTATGAAATGGGATGAGGAGCGTTTCGGTCGAGAATATGACCTTGATGTATTTATGATAGTGGCTGTAGAAGATTTCAATATGGGGGCCATGGAAAATAAAGGGCTGAATATTTTTAATACCTCTTGTGTACTGGCTTCCCCCGACACGGCGACAGACCAAGCCTATCAGAGAGTGGAGGCAGTGGTGGCTCATGAATATTTTCATAATTGGTCGGGCAATCGCGTGACCTGTCGCGATTGGTTTCAGTTGAGCCTAAAGGAGGGGTTCACAGTCTTTAGGGATGCCCTTTTTTCAGGTGACATGAACTCACATGCGGTCAAACGAATCGAGGATGTTGGTTTTTTAAGATCTATACAATTTGCTGAGGACGCTGGGCCACTTGCTCATCCTGTCCGCCCCGACTCTTATATCGAAATTTCTAATTTTTATACCCCCACCATCTATGAAAAAGGTGCTGAGATCGTCCGTATGTATCACACGATGCTTGGGAGCGTTAAATTCAGAAAGGGGACAGACCTATACTTTGATCGATTTGACGGTACGGCGGCGACGACTGATGATTTTTCTTCTGTTATGCAGGAAGCGGGGGGGGTGGACCTGACCCAGTTTAAGAGATGGTATGAACAGGCAGGCACCCCAGTAATGAGGGTAGAAGAGCAGTTTTCAGATGGTAGATTGTGTTTGAAGATTGTTCAGTCTTGTCCTTCGACACCGAAGCAGTTGGTCAAGGAGCCTTTCCACATACCTGTTGAGATCGGGTTGATTAGTGCGGAAGGAGTATCGATTCCCTTGGAGTCGATTTCCGTGTCGTCGGATATCGACTATGAACACAGAGGAGAAAGTCAGAGTTTGTTGTTTCATTTGAAAGACAAGCAAAGTCGATTTGAATTTGGGAAATTTAAGACGAAGCCCGTCGTCAGTTTCCTCCGCAATTTTACGGCGCCGGTGAAAGTTAACTACCCCAGGCCACTGAACGAGTTAGCTTTTTTGGCTAAGCAAGATACTGACGGATTTGTTCGATGGGATTCCTTGCAGAGCCTCTGGATTGAATATTTCAAAAGTGATGGCTCCTTGACTGGTCTGGATTTTATTGGTGTCGTGGGTGAAATAGCGAATGGCGCTTTAAGTCAGGGGCTCGATTCCGAAGCGAAACACCTCTTGGCAAACATGTTAACTGTACCTAACGAGAACTATGTTTTTGAGCAATTGGATGGTTTTGATGTAGACAAAGTGATCACGCTTAAAGAAGGACTCTTGGATGAGATAGCCAATCGTTTCCATGATTTGTGGCAGGAGCTTTATGCAAAATATGGTGATGATGAGGTAGGGTTTTCTGCTAGCTCTGAGGCGATGGCTGATAGGGCAATAGCAAATCTAGCCTTTGAATACTTGGCTCGAGACCTCAATGGTGAAGCCTTAGCGGATTTTGTGAAGACACACTATTTTGATGCGAACAATCTAACCGATCGAAAGTCGGCGCTTAGTTTTGCTTGTCGATCAGCTCAGCTCAACCCGACAGTTCAAAAAGAAATTTTAGAAAATTTTTACGATGAATGGAAATCAGAGGCGTTAGTTCTTGATCTTTGGTTTAGTGTTCAAGCTCAAAGTCCGCTTACCAGCGTCGATGATCTTAAAGCTCTGGAAAGACATCCGAAATTTGATCGAAAAAACCCTAATCGCGTTCGATCTGTATTCTCCTCTTTTAGTACGGCCAATCATCTGAGGTTTCACGCATTGGATGGGTCGGGTTATCAGTATTTAGGTGATGCGATTGGTGTTTTGGATGATTCCAACCCGCAGATGGCGGCAAGGCTTGCCGGTCCACTCACTCGTTGGGCTCGATATGATAGGGCGCGACAGGGATTGATGACGGATGTGTTAAAAGGTATCGCTTCGAAGGATGGAATTTCCAAAGATCTGTTTGAGATTGTGTCGAAAAGCTTGGATACACTTCCCTAATAGTCGTATAAAGGGGGGAGCGCGTATTTGTTTTTGTTCCGATCTTTAGTCTTGATTTTAATGAGCTGCTTTGCCAAGTCCTTCACTATGTCTTTGTCTTTAGCTGTCAGAAAGTCGGTTGACTGAGCTTGATACAGGTAACCATTTAGGATAGTCAGTATTTCATTTGAGATAATGGCTGATTCGTGATCTGCTCGGCTGACTTGGATATCTTGAAGTGCTTTCTTGATAATCTTGGCGTCAGCTGAAAGAGTTGAGCTAATCAGTTGCCGATGTTGCTTTGCCATTTCGTTGGGCTTTATGATTTTTGGCAATAATACGAAAGCTAAATAGAAAATGAGTAAGCCAAAGGTTAAGGCTGAGACCTCTTTCCAATAAATCATTTTTTTCGATATAGACTCAAGGATTTGTTGTTCGGAGCTTGGATTGTCGATTTTTTGTTTAGCTTCGGGTGCGACCTGTTTCTTTTGTTCATCATCTCCTATGTAAATGGGCGCACCGGTGACCGACAGTTGCGTGTTGACTAGTTTAGAGGTTCTGATTTCATCAGAGATCGTATCCCACCACGTAATTTTTTCTTCTCCGACTGGAAAACCTCCGGGTTGAAGCGGAACTATGGAGGATATTTCATTTCTAAAACCTGTTACCGAGGAGCCTGATGTGTCGTCTTGTATGGTAGGGCTAAGTGGGTATTCTCTAAAAAGATTTTCAGGAAGTTGACTAGATAGACTGGGCAAGATCGAACCGGTGTTGCCGTCTATTCGGACTTGAATGCGTCTTTCTATGGTGTCTCCAACATTGAGTTGATTGGTTTGTTGAGGGTCAAAAGTTTGAGTAAGTATGACTGCATGGGCCGGCAACCAAGGCTGATCTTTGGGGTATTCTGCTGGTACCGGATTTACATCAATATCGATTTTTTGAGTACTGACACGAACGCCTTTCCTAGAAACCCTGCCTCTTTCGATTAGTCGGACGCTCGCTGTGATATTGATTGACGGAATGTCTAGATTCCCGCTTTTTTCAGGGAATATGGCAAAGGTTTGTTCGACGATCCCATATTTTTTTACGTTTCTATGAGTGGTTCCTGATTTGGTTTCTCCTAAGCTTAGAACCAGAGCATCGTCGACTTTTGGTGGACCTGGAATCTCGTTATAAAGCTGTACGCCGTTCGAATAAACTAACCTTCGGGTAAACACCAGCTGCTCTTGTACATAAATAGAGTCTTTCGAAGTTTCGACCTCGAAGAAGACCAACTCATTAATTTCCTTGCGCATTGATTCGCTGATTGGCCGGACTGTCAAACTGATTGGCGTTGATCGGTGGCTGCCTATTTTTAGGCTAGGCACTATGAGCTCACCAGGCACTTTGGGTTTTAGC
>CAZYHH010000144.1:0-8110 GCA_964647295.1 uncultured Pseudomonadales bacterium | reverse complement strand
CTGGAGGTCTCAGTTGGACACTGAGATTCAGTCTGTACCTGAATACTCGGGTGGAATGGTTTTTGTTCAGTCTGTAAATGATCGAGTGATGGCGCTTGACGAAAAGAGCGGTGAGTTAATTTGGACTTATGACAATCAGTCTCCGATTTTGAGTCTGCGCGGGACAAGCTCACCAATTGTTGTGAACGGATTGTTAGTAACAGGAATAGCGAACGGAAAGATTATTGCTTTGCGTGCAGAAAATGGAGAGCCCGTATGGGAGCATCGGGTGATGCTACCTGAGGGAAGGTCTGAGCTGGAGAGGATGGTCGATGTGGATGCCGTTCCTTTGGCTTTAGGAGACGCGATCTATGCGTCTTCTTACCAAGGGCGACTCAAGCGGTTGTCAATGCGAGATGGCAGACCCAGGTGGGAATATAAAAGTTCGTCGCATCAAGATTTAGCCGAAGGGTATGGGCAGATTTATCTTGTTGATGACGAAGATTCGATCCACGCGGTCGATCAAAACACCGGACAACCCGTATGGATTCAGGAGGTTTTTACCAGACGTAAATTGACTTCTCCAACTTCATTTTCTAACTATGTCGCCTTGGGAGACGATGCAGGGTACCTGCATCTTATTGCTCAAAGGGACGGCAGGCTGATGGGTAGGCGTAAGATAAATCGACGTGGTTTACGTTCAAATATGGTCGAGTCTGATGGTGTGCTCTATGTCCTCACTAATTCAGGGAGCTTGCAGGCGATCCAGGTCAACCTGAGATAAAAGATGGATCATGTGTCCGGTACCGTTGCGCTCGTTGGACGCCCCAACGTAGGCAAGTCTACTTTATTCAATAAATTAACCCGAAGTAGGGACGCCTTAGTCGCTAATGTTCCAGGATTAACGCGTGATAGACGTTATGGCGTTTCGTCCCATCAGGGTAAGTTGATTCGAATTATCGATACTGGTGGTGTGTTTGGAGATCACGAGCTATCGGAAGTTTTGTTCGAACAGACTCAAGTCGCAATTGGTGAGGCTGACTTGGTGGTTTTAATGTTTGACGGACGAGAAGGGATTACCGCGATTGATCAAGAGGTAGTAGATTATCTCAGGACTAAAGATGTTTCATTTATACCGGTCGTCAATAAAGTCGATGGTGTCTCTGAGAGTCAAATCATTGCCGAATTTTCTCGTTTTGGATTTGATGAGCTTACGTATATTTCTTCGTCTCATGGTATCGGTGTATCAAACTTTTTAGATGTCTTAGGTTCGTCGCTTGAGAGTGTAGAGCGTCTTGATAGAGAAGTAAGCATTGAAACAGATGCTATCGGCACTAAAGTAGCAGTCATAGGGCGACCTAACGTTGGCAAATCCACTTTGGTTAATCGATTGGTAGGAGAAGACAGGCAGGTCGTTTTTGATATGCCGGGAACCACTAAAGATTCGATTGATATTCCGTTTTCGATAGAGGGTGTCAATTACACGTTAATTGATACGGCTGGCGTCAGGCGTAAGGGTAAAGTATCGGAAGTAACCGAGAAGTTTTCCGTTGTGAAGGCGCTTGATGCGATGGAACGAGCCCAGATTGCTATTTTAGTCTTGGACGCAAAAGAAGGTGTTGTCGACCAGGACCTACATATACTTGAGTATGCGTTGTCTGTAGGAAGTGGATTGATCATCGCGGTAAACAAGTGGGATGGTCTTAATAAAGAAGAAAAAGAGCGGGCAAATAAGAGTTTGGAACGAAAGCTGGCTTTTATACCTTGGGTCGTCGTCAAACGAATATCTGCGCTTCACGGTACTGGCGTCGGGCATCTTTTTTCGGAAGTCGATAAGGTGACGCAGGCAGGTCGTTTCGAGGTGTCTACGTCTTTTCTGAGTAAGACTCTGGAATTGTTGGTCCAAGCCCATCCGGCACCCTCGATTCGGGGTCGAAATATTCGTCTGAAGGTTGCGACTAGATCTGGTGAGCACCCCCCGAAAATCACGGTTCATGGGAATCAACTAAAGGCTTTGCCGGCGTCCTATAAACGCTATTTAGAAAATGGATTTCGCGAGGCGCTGGATCTCATTGGGAATCCAGTTTTCATTGATTTTAAGGACTCTGAAAATCCCTACGCGGGTAGACGCAACGAGCTAACCCGAAAGCAGCAAAGTCGGCGGACACGGATTATTCGACATAAGAAACGTCGCCAGCGTCGACAATAGAGTTAATGGTCTGGACTAGGGTAGTAGGGTCGACTCGGTAGCCGTTTAGGCTGACAGACCAATGTAAATGAGGACCGGTCGCTCTACCCGTGGCACCAACCAGGCCGATGGGGATTCCTTGTTCTACGTGTTTTCCTTCTAAGACCAGTATCTTCGACATATGGCAATACATGGATATCAATCCTTGTCCGTGATCTATGAATACTGTGTTGCCATTAAAATACAGTTCTTCAGCTAGCACGACATTGCCCAGGGCTGGCGCGATGATGGGGGTTCCGCTGTTAGCGGCGATGTCCAGCCCGCTGTGGGGGCTTCGGGGTTGTCCATTAAAAAACCGCCGATGCCCGAAGAGGCTGGTGATGATGCCTTTTAGAGGAGCGACGAATCCGTTGTCGAGGTCTAAAGGTGGCGAGTGACTCTCGTAAAGCAATTTTTGAGTGCGTGATTCTTTTTGTATTCGCTCCAGCTCTTTTGGTGGTGGCGAGACGAGCGCCTTGTTTTTGATGGTGATGTGCTGTTCTGTGTATTTTTTGTCCAGGATCTCGAAAGTGTCCTTCCTGGTATTGCCGTTTAATTTGTAGGTAATCGTTTGTGGACCGGGTGTTTCGAAAACCGGAATGCCTATGAGTGCCTTATTTTGTATGACTAAAATGGGTTTGTTTTTGTAACGAATTTCTTGTGCTTCTGCGGGAATATCCCAAACGAATAGGCCGCCGGGGACAGGAGCGGCAAGAGCACTTGCACAAAATAACAAGAAGATTATTGATGAATACTTCATCTTTTCTCTAGGCCTAGCGTTGTCTTGTCGTCGATGGTCTCTACGGTACTGGTGAAGGAAGAGTCGGAAAGATTGGTGACGATTTTTTGTCCGATACTCAACTCATCTTGTTTGGTGAGGACTGCTTTTGATTGTAGGTCTTGCACTATGGCGTAACCTCTGGCGATGGTCGGCAGAGGGCTAACGCTCTCCAATATTCGAGTGAGGCTTCGCAAACGCTCTTTGTCTTTTGATAATTTTTCCTGAGCACTTCGGGTTAACCGGTAAGCTTTGGTGGCTAGTTCTGAGCGTGCATTTTGTACACTTTGACCTGGTCCGAGAATGCGGAGCTGGGCTTTAGCCCCGCTCAGGCGAATGGCTTTACTTTGCAACGCGCTTTCTACAGATGTCGACAGTCGGTTAGTGGCATCGTCGATTTTTTGGTAAGCCTGTTCGATTAAAGTCCGTGGGCTGATTAGTCTTAATGCCGTGTTTTGAATGGTAAGTTCAAAAACCTGTCGTGTCCTGTCCCAGATATTGATTAGTAGTCTGCTGAATTCGTTTATCTGATTCGAGATTTCAATCGAGTCCGGGGCCGCTATTTCGGCGGCCGCTGACGGTGTCGGTGCTCTGACATCTGCGACTAAGTCGGCTATCGTGAAATCAATTTCGTGGCCAACCGCGGAAATGACAGGGGGGGCGCAATCAATAATTGCTCTGGCTACAGACTCTAGGTTGAAGCTCCAAAGGTCCTCCAGAGATCCTCCACCTCTCGTGATAATGATCAGGTCCGGGTTTAGCTGATTCGCGGCTTCTAGTGCGCTGACGATTTCTCCTTCCGCTTCTTGGCCCTGCACAGCAGTGGGAATCAAGGTTACTTCAAGCAACGGGTATCGACGACGCCAGACCGCGACTATGTCCTTGACCGCGGCCCCCGTCGGCGATGACACGATGACTGCATGTCTTGGATATTCTGGCAGTGGTTTTTTCAGTTCTTGGGAGAACAACCCTTCGGACGCGAGTTTAGTCTTGAGCTTTTCAAATGCTTGCCTGAGCATTCCCTCGCCGGCATGTTCCATCTGATCTACGATGATCTGAAAGTCTCCGCGACCCTCGTAAATACTGACCCGACCCTTGATGAGCACCTGTTGTCCGTCGGAGGGTTGGATTTGGGCTAGGCGATTTCGATTGACGAACATCGCACAACGAACTTGGGCGCTGTCGTCCTTTAACGTGAAGTACCAGTGACCGGACCTGGGCCTAGCAAAATTCGATAGTTCTCCTTCGACCCAGACCACATTGAATTGCTTTTCAATGGTGACTCTAGCCTGGAGATTGAGCTCGCTGACGCTTAGGACTGACGGGTCTTGGGTCTTAGTGTCGGGATTATTCACCGAAAGATTGTAGCATCGAAGGGGTGTAAATAACTAAGTTCGCGTGTCGAGAGAACTGTTTTGTTTTTTTGAATTTATTGCACGGATTTACTTCTATATGGCAACTAAGTAGAATGTTTCTTTTGTGGGGTCCGTAAATGCTACGTATTTCGACTGATGCATTAACTTTTGACGATGTCCTGTTGCTCCCTGCCTATTCTGAAATTCTACCTTCTGATGTATCTCTAAAGAGTCAACTCACCAAGCGCATTGGATTAAATATCCCGGTCGTTTCTTCTGCTATGGATACGGTAACCGAAGCAAGGCTTGCGGTTTCGATGGCACAGGAGGGAGGCTTGGGTATCGTCCACAAAAACTTACCGATAGAGCATCAGGCGCGAGAAGTAAGATCGGTAAAAAAATATGAATCGGGGATTATTAGAGATCCGGTGACCATACATCCGGAAGCGACGATCGAAACGCTGATCGCCACGACACAAGAACATAAAATCTCGGGAGTTCCTGTTGTGGACGGCGATAAGCTCGTCGGGATTATCACGACCCGGGACATTCGGTTCCTTGATCGTACTGACCTCAAAGTCAAAGATGTCATGACACCTCAAGATCGCTTGCTAACGGCTAAGGAAGGCGCGAGTAACGAAGAGGTAAAACGCATACTGCATGAAAATCGAATTGAAAAGGTTTTATTGGTCGGCGATAGCTTTGAGTTAACCGGTATGGTTACCGTAAAAGATATTACCAAGGCCGAGACGTACCCATCTGCGTGCAAGGATGAGCTAGGGAGGTTACGAGTCGGCGCGAGTGTCGGAACTTCCGATGAGACCGATGACCGGGTGTCAGCACTGGTGGAGGCTGGCGTCGACGTGATTGTAGTTGATACCGCTCACGGACACTCGAAGGGCGTCGTGGATCGTATTGCCTGGATCAAGCAGACCTACCCCGAGATCAATGTGATCGGCGGTAACGTCGCGACTTACGATGGCACCCGAGCCTTAATTGATGCCGGAGTGGATGCCGTTAAAGTGGGTATCGGCCCTGGGTCTATCTGTACCACCCGAATTGTTTCGGGTATTGGTGTACCGCAGATAACGGCAGTTTCAGAGGCCTCTCGCGCAGCACAAGATGAAGAAGTGCCTGTGATCGCAGATGGAGGGATCCGATATTCCGGGGACATCGCCAAGGCTATCTGCGCTGGAGCGAGCTCGGTGATGGTGGGCAGCCTGTTGGCCGGGACAGAAGAGGCTCCAGGCGAGATTGAGTTGTATCAGGGAAGGACTTACAAGTCCTATCGCGGGATGGGGTCGATCGGGGCGATGGCGCAAAATTACGGGTCCAGCGACCGTTATTTTCAAGAAGTAGAGGGAGATGGCAGGAAACTTGTTCCGGAGGGAATAGAAGGCCGGGTCCCGTTTAGAGGGCCAGTCGGGCCGATCATCCATCAGCTGATGGGTGGACTCAGAGCTGCGATGGGCTACACCGGAAGCAGCGATATCGAATACCTCAGGACTACGCCGGAGTTCATTAAGGTGAGTGCCGCCAGTATGGCAGAGTCTCATGTCCACGACGTGGCGATCACTAAAGAAGCTCCAAATTATCCCGTTAGTTAGTCTTGTCTGAAACCAGCTCTCAACACCTTCAAGATCAGTGGTTGCTGATTTTGGATTTTGGGTCTCAATATACGCAGTTGATTGCCAGAAGAGTCAGAGAGTCTGGTGTCTACTGTGAAATACAATCTTTTGATGTCTCTGAAGATTATTTTACTGAACGATTGCCCAACGGAGTGATACTTTCGGGAGGGCCTGAGACAGTGACCGAAGGCAACACCCCGAGAATTCCCGATAAAATCTTTGAGCTAGGTGTCCCGGTCCTGGGTATCTGTTATGGGATGCAAGCGCTCGCTTCCCAGCTCGGAGGTGAAGTAGAAGGCTCCGATCACCGAGAATTCGGTCATGTAAAGATAAAGCAAGAAACGCAGAGCGAACTGTTGTCGACTCTTGATTTTGCCGGTGACGGCGAAGCACAAGTCTGGATGAGTCACGGCGATAAAGTGGTCCGTTTACCGGAAGGCTTTATCGTCACCGCGAGCACGGATAGTGCGCCGATCGCGGCGATGGAAGATGCCACAAAAAACATTTTTGCGGTTCAATTTCATCCAGAAGTCACTCATACGCCGAACGGTGAAAGGCTGATCGACCGTTTTGCCAAAGACATTTGCGGTTGTAGTGGTGAGTGGACGATCGAAAATATCGCGGATGATGCGATTGAGAGAATTAGGGAACAGGTAGGAGGTGATGAGGTGGTGTTGGGTCTCTCCGGAGGCGTTGATTCCTCGGTGGTGGCCGCGATCCTCTCTCGCGCAATTGGGGACCAGCTGACCTGTTTGTTTGTTGATAATGGTCTTCTGAGAAAGGATGAAACGGATGAGGTGGAGCGGGCCTTTGGGGTGAAGTCGGGCACAGGGAATATCCTGCCAATCACGATTAAAACGATCGATGCTCAAAAGGAATTTTTAGATAAACTCAATGGGATAAAAGATCCGGAAGATAAAAGAAAAATTATCGGTAACACGTTCATTGAAGTGTTTGAGAGAGAGGCAGACAAGCTGTCCAACGTAAAGTGGTTGGCTCAGGGGACAATCTATCCCGACGTCATCGAGTCGGCGGCTTCGAAGTATGGCAAGGCTCACGTGATCAAGTCGCACCACAATGTAGGAGGCTTGCCCGAGAGAATGTCGCTTAAGTTAGTGGAGCCCTTAAGAGAGCTGTTTAAGGATGAAGTCAGGAATCTGGGTATTCATCTGGGTCTGCCTCGTTCGTTGATATACAGACACCCGTTTCCTGGGCCGGGTTTAGGTGTCAGGATACTTGGAGAGGTGAAGTCTGAATATGCGCAGGTTCTCAGAGAGGCCGATGCGATCTTTATCGAAGAGTTAAGAAAGGCTGAATTGTACGATTCGGTTTCTCAGGCCTTTGCGGTCTATCTGCCAGTTAAATCTGTCGGCGTGGTAGGCGACGCTCGCCGTTATGAACATGTCATTGCACTTCGAGCTGTCGAAACCATCGATTTCATGACGGCACGCTCGGCCAGGTTGCCCTATGATTTTATCGACACTGTTTCAAATCGAATCATGAACGAGATCTCGAAGGTGTCTCGAGTCGTTTATGATATTTCTAGCAAACCGCCGTCGACTATTGAGTGGGAGTAATTGAGTAATGATTTTTAGAAAGTTTTCTATAATTATCTTACTTACATTTTTGTTTCAACCAGCTTTATCCGAATCAACTGGAGACGCTTTTACTCTTAAAGTGCTTAAGAGGACTGGGGAGAATCTTTTTTCGAATCTAGCATATGAGTGTAATGAATGTACTTTTGAGCAATTTGACGCTTTAACATTGCCAAGAGGTTGGAGAAAAAGCCCAAAACAGATGATTCTACCTGTCGGTGAACTTTTGAGCTACCCCATTTTTGAAGGAGTTTCTAGTACTTTAGATCTTATTCCAGAAATACCAGGAGATGAATTTCAACTTATTGCTAAAGCGCTTGAAGGTAAAATTGTTAATATTAGTTTCAGTGGAATAATGATTAAATCAAAAGTTATGCGTAATACCGTCTTGAGATACCCGGCAGGTAGTCGTGTTCATGAACTTACTGATGAAGATGGAAATATTTATGTTTTATTTGCTTATGAAGTTAAGTCAGTTGATTTTGATAGATCATTTTTTGAAAAAGCTGATGTTCTTTCAAATTACCCACACCCAAATGGCTGGACAT
>CAZYHH010000143.1:5617-8243 GCA_964647295.1 uncultured Pseudomonadales bacterium | reverse complement strand
GAGATGAAAAATATTCGATGGCGGATAAGCCCATCAGGGTAATTTTCGATAGCCAAGCTCGGACCCCTGCTGAATCCAATGTTTTCGATGGGAGTACGAAAACCATTGTTGTCCATTCAAACTTGGTTAGCACAGAAAAGAGCTTTTCGGCGATTGATCAAGTGGAGTTTACGGCTTTTAAGGGCGATCAACCGAACATCCAAGAGGTGATGGAGCGCCTTGCTGATTTAGGCTGCAATGAAATTCTTGTGGAGAGTGGACCGAAATTAATGGGGGCGTTTTTGCAAACAAATCTTTGGGATGAATGGCTCGTCTATATTGCGCCAAAGGTTTTGGGGAACGACTCCAATACTCTGGCCAATATTAGTGTGCCGGACATTGGAAGTGCTAGAGTGGGGAGCATTTTAGATGCTAGGTCGCTTGGTCCGGACATATGTTTGACGATACGGCCAGATTAGAATGATTGAAAAGAAGGCGAATATTTGGCGACGAAGACGCACCCGCAGAGCGTTGGTCCAGGCTCTGTACAAATGGCACATGACTAATACGATTCTCGAGGAAATATTGATAGAGTTTCACCAGGGCGACTCTTTGTTGAGGGCGGATAAGTCTTTTTTTAGCGAAATACTGGGGCATGCTGTGCGCTCTAATCCGGTTCTTCAGTCTACGATATTGCCATACCTTGATCGCGAGTATGATCGACTGGATTTTGTTGAGCAGGCCATTTTGGAATTGGCGACGGCAGAATTTGATTTGCGGAAAGACATTCCTTATCGAGTCATCATTGATGAATATGTAGAATTGGCTAAGACTTTTGGCGCGCAAGATTCCTTTAAGTATATAAATGGTGTATTGGATAAGATTTGGCCCGAAGTTAGAAAAACAGAATTGATCTGATTAAGAATCTCTAGAAATGAAAGAGTTTGATTTGATTAAAGAGATTGTATTGATCTTGGGGGACCGAGCTTCAGGAGATTGGGTCAGGGTAGGGCCGGGAGACGATTGCAGTGTTGTTTCTCTTAACCCTGGCTATGAAGTAGTTTCTTCGATAGACAGCCTTAACAGTGGGGTTCATTTTCCAGAAGGCGCACCCGCTGAGCTGATCGGTTATCGCTCGTTAATGGTTAGCCTTTCTGATATAGCTGCTATGGGTGCTGAGGCACGCTATGTTCTAGTCAACTTGTGTTTGCCAGCAGATCATGATCATTGGGCGCTAGAATGCGCGCGAGGCATAAAGAAGGCTGCTACGGACAATCAGGTTTATGTTTGTGGCGGAAATCTCACCAGAGGACACTTATGTGTCACCGTTAGCGCTCACGGAGAAGTTCCTGCGGGTAAATCGACATTGCGCAGCGGCGCTAAAATAGGCGACTCGATTTTTGTTAGTGGGAGTTTGGGTGGGGCCGCAAGCTACATAAGGCAAATCAACGAATTAACTTCCCAGTCGCCTCACTTTGAAAAACTTAAGCAGTCTTTTTATCAGCCATCGAGTTGTTTACAAATGATTCAGGAAGTACAAAACAAAGCGTCTGCTTGCATCGATATTTCTGATGGGTTAATTCAGGATTTGAAGCACATTCTTTTAGTGTCTTCAGTTGGCGCCGGGCTTGTTTCCACGGCGATACCTGTTTGTGAAGGGTCGGATTTATCGGATGCACTTTATGGCGGTGATGATTATCAGCTCCTTTGTACGAGCTCTGCCGATATGGTTGATTTCTATCGTATTGGTACAATCATCTCGGGAAGTGAGATCTTGTTGGACGATGTCGTGTTAACAGATGGGGGTTACGATCACTTCGGCGCTTAAACTTTCATCGCTTCGTGATTTAAGAGTTTTATGGCTTACATTACTGGGGTTGGGTTTTCTGAAACCAGCTCCTGGGACAATAGGTTCTTTGCTTGCGGTAGTTCTTTGGTGGTTTTTTTTTAGCGCTTTTCAGATAGGCATTCAGTTAGTGTTTTTGCTGGGCTATACGTTAACTAGTGTTTGGTTATGTAAGTTAGTAATAGAAGCTTATGAGCTCCAAGACCCGGCAGAGATAATTGCAGATGAGTTTGCGGGAATGTGGCTGGCTCTTATTTTTGTTCCCAAGGCGATTGGGTTTGTCATCGCCGCATTCGTGCTTTTTCGATTATTGGATATTTTTAAACCGTATTTGATTGGCTGGGTTGACAGGAATGTTCATGGTGGAGTCGGAGTCATCATGGATGATCTTTTGGCGGGCGCGATGACGGGATTAATTCTGGTCTTTGTCAATTATGTCTTGAGAACTTGATACTTTATCAACGATTACTTAGCTCTATTGATACATTGCAGTGCGATTGATTCTAGAATTTCGACATTTAGACCGGTTTGCTTTAGTAATAGGATTCCATCCTGCGTGATTTTGTTTGCTAATGCTGCCGATTGATTGGAGCCTAAAATATCTATAAAAGTTTTCTTTTCATTTTTTTGGTCCGAGTGAGATGGTTTGCCTAGTTCCTCGCTGGTCGCGCTGACATCAAGCAGATCATCTATAATTTGAAAGGCTAGTCCGATTAAGGCCCCGAACTTACTGAGCGCCATAAATTCTTCCGAAGTTTTTTTGATTTTAACGGTGCTTCCGAAACAAAATCGGAATCCGAT
>CAZYHH010000143.1:0-5607 GCA_964647295.1 uncultured Pseudomonadales bacterium | reverse complement strand
ATTTCGACACTGGCTTGGATTAGAGCGCCGGTTTTAGCTTTGTGAAGTGCTTTGATTTCATCAAGTGAAGGGTCAAAAACTTCGCTTTCAATATCCATGCTTTGTCCTCCCGCCATGCCTTTCCAGCCGATAGCCGTCGATAAAATCTGAATGATGTCGATTTTTTTTTTGGCGCTTAATTCTTTTGAATCGCTGATTATTTGAAATGCTAAAGACTGTAGGGCGTCTCCTGCTAAGATTGCTTGTGCTTGGCCAAATCGCACGTGAGTGCTTGCCTGTCCATGTCTAAGTTCGTCGTCGTCCATTGCCGGAAGATCGTCGTGAATCAATGAGTAAGCGTGTATCAACTCGATCGCACATGCGGGGCCGATTGCGTTGGTAATGCTGGTGCCCGTACTTTCGCAAGTCGCAAGAGCGAGTATCGGTCGAATTCGCTTACCACCACCCATGACTGAATAACGCATGGCCTTCACGAGTAGTTCTGCGATGGGAGATTTTTCTGGTAGGAAGAGTATGAGTTCCTGATTAATAATGTTTCGCAGTTGTTCGATGTTTGAGCTAGCTTTCATCGGATAGCTTGTCTATAGCTTCTATTTTATTGTCCTTGGTTAACATTTGTATTTTAAGTTCGGCTGCTTCTAGGGTGGATTGACAGGTTCGGGTTAACTCGATTCCTCTTTCGAAAGCCTTCAAGGAATCATCTAGGGAAAGTTCGCCGCTCTCCATTTTAGATACGAGACTTTCAAGCTCTTCTAGTGCGCTTTCAAAATCAATTTTTACTTCTTCGGTATCATTTTCCGAGTTTTTCTTTGCCATATTCTTTTATTCCTTCTGACTCACTGGATTGTTTGGATTCACTTTAAAAGAATCGAACTGACTAATAATGTCATCATTTTAGTTCTCGGCAGTCGCTCTAGCGATAAGGTCCAGCTTTTCCTTTCTTACACCTTGAACCGTAACGATCGGAGTGTCAAAAACCAGCGTATTTTGACTGGTTGTGTCATAGGTTGGCCAGTTTGTAAGCTGGGAACCGTTAGGATCACCAGATTTAGCGAAGTTGGTCCAATATCTCGAGATGGCCGATGCCAGGTCGTAATCGGGTTTCTGCCAGTCTACGCCAATCTTACCGACGTTGTTAAAAACGAATGCTAGGTCGCCTGAATGGTACGCTCCTGCGCTCCTTGGTCCTTCCGGTAAATCTAGATCGGGTTCTTCTGAAAGATAAATTTGAAAAGCGGGCGGAATGTGTTGCATAAAATAAAGGAAAGTAGGTTGTCTTTTTTGATAATTAAATTGAGCCCACAAGCGCATGCTGTATGCCATGAAACGATCCGTGTTGATTTCTCTTTGTGCAAGCCCCGGTGATTTATTCAGATCCGTTTTGTAAAGGTGTTTGAAGTCGCTAGTAAATTGTTTGCCATATTCGTGATTTAATTTTTTCTCTAGTTGTTTATCCGTAAGACTTTCATTTATAGGGAATAGAAGGTGCCCTTCGTTAGCCATGGATCCCACCAGAAGTGGGACTTCTGCTTGTTTTCCATTCAAAAAAGTCTGTAGTGGTGGCTCTGGTAATACCCAGCCATCTATCGTGATTTTAGATTGATTGCGCCACCCACTGGAGGCTACCGTTGCGTCGATCAATTGTTGGTTTGATAGTGCCCGAAGGTCCTTAATGGTGTTGGCTTTTGTGTGTTTGATTAGATCAATGCTGCGCTTAAAGCCATTTGCGTCCGCGTCAAACTGGTTCAGGCAAGCTGCCGATTGGCCTATGGCTTTATGGAATAGACCTTTTGACAGCGGTGAGGCCATGAGTGCGCAGACGCTCATGGATCCGGCGGACTGTCCAAAGATTGTTACGTTCTCAGGATCTCCTCCAAAGTTTTCTATGTTATTTTTAACCCATTTCAGGGAGGCGATTTTGTCCAGTAGGCCGTAGTTGCCTGCACTGTTTTGATCAGATTCTTCGGCTAGCAGAGGGTGGGCTAGAAAACCCCAAGGCCCAAGTCGATAATTAATTGTGACGATCACGACGCCTAACTCTGCCAATCGGGTTCCATCAAAGACCTCGCCATGACCCCATCCGCTCGTATGGCTCCCACCATGAAACCAGACCATTACGGGTTTGGGGCTCGAGTTGGAAGAGTCTGTCCATACATTCAGATATAAACAGTCCTCGCTGCGTTTAAATATACCTCTGGACCATACAAAGGCGTTTTCAGAATGAGGCTGCCAGCAAGGAATCCCAAATTCTTTGGCAGGCCGTGTTCTCTTCCATGAGTTCGGCGGCTCCGGAGGTCGCCATCTGAGGTCTCCGACGGGAGGTTTAGCGTAGGGGATACCCTTGAAGACTTTGATATTTTGAGATTCGGTGTCTAGTCCAGACACAACTCCATAGACTGTGGGAACCAATAATGCGTCTTGAGTACCTTGCTTCAATTTTCCCCCCTGATGATCTGTTGTATTAGAGCAAGCCGATAAAAGGAAAATCGGGCTTAGGCTAAAAAGAATCAAGTTTCTTATCTTAAGAATCGGCAAGCTCCAGCGACATTTTTGATCGGCCTTCTTTATGTGAATCTTGCCATTTTATGCCGAAGCCCTTCTTTCGGCCTCTTCACGTATTTCCCGCTTTAGGATTTTGCCTGAGGCGGTCCTTGGCAATGGAGACCCTTGACCCCACAAGTATTTAGGTATTTTGAATTTAGCTAACCTATCCGCTAGAAAATCTCGCAGGGTGTTTTCGTCAATTTCTTCAGAGCTATAATAAGTAGCGCCTACCTCCTCTCCTAGTCTCTCGTCCGGTACCGCGTAGACTGAGGCTTCTAGGACATCTGGGTATTCGAGCAGAGCAGCTTCCACTTCGCCACAACCAATATTTTCGCCGCCCCTTATGACTAAGTCTTTTATTCGATCAACAATATACAGATAGCCTTCTTCGTCAATATAGGCGACATCCCCAGTTTTCATCCACCCGTCTGAAGTAAATACTTCGGCGTTTGCTTCGGCTTTGTTCCAGTAGCCCTTAAAAATAGTGCTGCCTCTTATTAATAGCTCACCTCTATTCATAGGCGGTAGGGGTAACCCATTTTCATCGATGACTCTTATCTCATTTACGATAGAGCAACGGCCAGAGCTTGCTGGATGATCAAGATAATCCTGGCCTCCTATTCCAGTCCCGATAGCGTTGGTTTCGGTCATGCCCCAGCCGGTTCCTGGCATCGCTTTTACGAATGAATCGTGGATGTTTTTGACTTGTTCTGGCGCTCGTGGAGCTCCTCCACCTCCTACACTCGCAAGCGTGCTTAAATCTTTGTTTGTTTGTTTCGCTTCCTGCACAAGGTCGCCTGTCATGGCCGCTGGCGCAATAAAAGAAGTAATTTTTTCTTTTTCAATCAGTTCGGCTGCGCCAGAAGGGTCCCACTTGTACATCGACACGATTTTTCGTTGGTGGCGGTAGGATTGCAAAAAAACCGCGTGAGAGCCCGTGGCATGGAACAAAGGAACTGCTAGCAAGGTAGCCGGTTGGTGCTCGAGGACCGGTGGCTCAATATTATTGACAAGCATTCCGGCCTGGCCGTCTAACTCCCAGCCCAATAACGCGGTAGTGATATTTAGGTGGCAAGAGGCGACCCCTTTGGGATGACCGGTCGAGCCAGAGGTGTAGAGCAGTGTGGCTATATCCTCTGGTTCAGGTTGTATAGAAGGCATCTGTGTCGACTCGTATTTGCTTAGTAAGTCGTATAGATCTGGATATTCAGTTTGATTCGTCGCCCTTACTGAGATGACTTGGGATGCGATTGGTTTGTTGATTTGTCGTAGCCTTTCAAGTCGCTCTGCATCTGCAAACAGGAGCTTAGCCCCACTGTCGTTCAAGCCATAGGCCATCTCATCTGGATTCCAGAGTGAATTCATCGCGACGGCGATGCCTCCTATGGAAGTGGTTGCACAAAACACAATAATCCATTCCGGGAAATTACGCATCGATATTGCTACCCGATCACCCGATGTAATGTTGTATTCGGAAGTCATCAGTTGCGCCACTCTTGCCGCCATTTCGTAAGTCTGTCGATAGCTGAGACGTTCATTTTCATAAACGATGAAGGTTTCATCGCTTAAATTCTGTTCATAGAGCTCTCTGAGAGTTTTTGGCCCGTTTTTAAAGAGACGACACGGCCTGCCAAAAATGGCCCCCTCTATGAGCTCATAATCTTCTCCGGTCCCAGAGAGTTTGCTGAGCGCCTGGTTCCGCGATACCCCATCTGTCACTTGCTTCCCCCTTAATGTTTGTTACTTCGCTAATGCAATGTTATCTGTAATTTTTTTGTGCACCGGCATCAGAGGATTAGCAAACTCATGAAACCTGATATTAAGTAACGTCCTTCTCTCCCTTATATTCGGCATAAGATTCCCAGTCAAGTTCAGACAGTTGCTTCGCATCTTGAGTATACTTCCAATCGAAGTCCTGGTTGTGCTCTTCAGGGCGTAGCATGGAAAGTTCACCGACATGAATCGTAGGTTTGTCTGGGTCGATCGTATTCCCATCCACCATTCCAAGACCATAGTAAGAGCTATAGCCCATTAATTTTCTCAACTTAGGCGATGCTTCATCGATGATGTCTTTCGGGACGGAAAGATACTGATTTTCTTGTTGTCTCATCATCCCGCGAGTATAGAGAATACGGGAGGCTAAACGGGTTCCTGCTGCAGTTCGTTTGCCGCCGGAGTGGAGTAGCCTGCTATCTGTGAGGACACAGGTTCCTGCTGGTGCTTTGAGGGCAAGTAATTGTTGATCAGCCAACGCTTCGAATTGAGTCTCTGGACGCACCTTGTTTTCGCCGCTGGCATCACGGTGGGACCCAGGGATTAGATAAGTGCCCCCCTCTTCTAAGCTGAAGTCCGAGTAACACCAGATGATTAGACAGTAGAGCGGATAGGGAGGGTGTGGTAAAGGAACGAAACCCTGGTCTTGATGGAGTTCTTGCCTACCGCCACCCTGGTGTACGATTGAACCGTGGGCGGTTCCCAAGTAAAAACCCTGGCCAAGGATTTTAGTTAAGAGTTCTTCGATCATCGCTGATTGCGTTGCAGCTTTTTCCTCTAAGGCGATAAGATCTCGGAAAACTTGGCCTTTGGGTAACATATTGAAAATAAGTTGGGCTTGGCCTCTGTGGCTCATGTGAGCCACTCCAGCGGAACGCTCTGCTTCGGCCTGATCTAGCATCCGATCAACTTGATCCTTGATTTGATTTTTGTTCATCGCGTCTGCGACAAGACAGTAACCCCAACGCACAAAATCCGCCTCTAATTGCGAGATATTTTTCGTTGGCTTTGGCAGTTCTGGGTGTTCGTCAGTTGAGCCGATTTTATTTCGGTCTTTGGTGAGCCCTATCAGTTTTGATCCAGAGTAGGGTTGGTTGTAATAGTCTATTTTACTGGGCCAGAGGGTATCCTCTTTTTTATCAAGTTGGCTGTGCGTTTGGAGCATTGACTTGAGGGTTTCTATTTCCGCCTTAAGTTCACTGATTTCATTTTCCGCGGATAGATTGGGGGCGGTACTAATCGGTCTTTGTTTAGATTTTTTCATAATCCAAGATAGAAATGGTTCACGGT
>CAZYHH010000142.1:0-8251 GCA_964647295.1 uncultured Pseudomonadales bacterium | reverse complement strand
CGGATGAAGATGCTCAACAGATGTTTGGCAGATTACAGCGCTATCGAAAAGACATTGGATCTGTATCAAAAACGTTGCAGGAATTCGAGGCCTTTGCTGGTGAAGAGGTTCTTGAGAGTTATCTGAATCATGAGTCCGTTGGACAGGCCCGTTTTGCTATTTTGCACAGACGCCAACTAGCACCTCAATTGTTGAGTCGGTCTGAAGAACAGCTTGTTGAGGGACTGGCTCAGAATGGCTTGCACGCTTGGGGTGATCTTTATGACCGATTGTCGGGCTCCATTGAGTGTGATGTCCTAGTGGGCAATCAAAGTCAGTCGATGGGGCTTGCGCAAGCGGCGACTCAGATGATGGATTCGAGTGACGCTCAACGGAAAAGTGCGTGGGAGGCTGTCAATCAATCGTGGACTGTCCATGAAGAAGCATGTGCTGCAGGATTAAACGCGATTACTGGCTGGCGTCTTGACCTTTGTGATCAGCGCAGTCAAAACGAACCAGTGGGTTTTCTAGATTCGGCGGTGCATGTGAACAAGATTTCTGTGGAGACTCTGAACGCGTTGCTAGCCTCTGCGAGAAAATCTAATGCTCTTGCACAGAGAGCGGCTAAGCTTCAAGCGCGCGCCATGGGTAAGGACCGCTTGGGTCCTTGGGATTCAAGAGCGCCAGCACCAGTGCTGGAGAATCATTCGACGAAATTGATGGCCTTTGACCAAGCGATTGAGTTGATCAAGGAAGCATTTTCTAGTGTGGACCCGAGTATGGGTGAGTTTGTTCAGATGATGGCGGACGAGAGTTGGATAGAGGCTACCGTGAGTGCAAAGAAAAGGCCCGGCGCTTACTGTACTAGTTTCAGTAAGTCTAAAACACCGCGTGTTTATATGACTTACTCGGGTAGCACAAGTGATGTGATCACGCTAGCGCATGAGCTTGGACATGCGCTGCATTTCTGGGTTATGAGGGATTTACCTGAAACTCAAAGACGATACGGCATGTCACTAGCGGAAACGGCGAGCACGATGGGCGAGACAGCAGTGAGAAATGAGTTGCTCGCCAGAGCATCAAGCGATCTGGAGAAGCTGGATATCATGTGGGAGGAACTGTCGGCCTTCACTACGTTTATGTTGAATATCCCTACTCGCTTTGAATTCGAGAAGAACCTATACGATAAAAGAAGGGACAGGCCACTCAGTCCTAAGGAGTTGCGCGAACTGATGAGCGATGCGTGGCTTAAGTGGTATGGGGATTCGATTTCCGAGCCCGATCCGATGTTTTGGGCGAGTAAATTACATTTTTATATTAGCGGCCTCAGTTTTTATAACTTCCCCTATTTATTTGGATATCTTTTTAGCTTAGGAGTTTTTTCGGAAAGGTCGAAATTAGGAGATCGGTTTTATTCGCAGTATTGTGAGCTTTTACGAGATACGGGTCGTATGACTGCAGAAGATCTGGCCAAACGCCATTTAGGGTTTGATATCCAAAGTCAATCCTTCTGGGATAGCGTTATTGATTCAATCCGTCCGAGAATTGACGAATACGAGCGACTATTAAACTCGGTGTTAGAGGCTGACAGTCCATAGTCGTAACGTATTCTTGACTTGTAGTCCTATCCTGTCAGCCCTTCAATGTTAGCGGCTTCTTCTCGGATAAGCTCTGGTGCTCCTAGCCACTGGCGGTTTGCGCCGATACGTTTGAACCAATAATGTAGTCCAAGTAAATCAGTAAAACCCATTCCTCCGTGAACTTCAGTGGCTGTCTTAGATACTGATTTGCCAACTTCTGCGAGGTGCGCCTTTGTATGGCAGGCGGTTATTCGAGATTCATCGGGTAGTTCAGATAATGCGTGACTGGCAAACCAAACCATTGAGCGACAAGGCTCGAGGTCGGCCGCCATTTGTGCGCACATATGCTTGACTGCCTGAAAGCTTGCGATGACGCGGTTAAATTGTTCCCTTTGCATGGCGTAGGCTACTGATTGATCTATCATGTTTTGTGCCGCCCCTAACGTATCGGCAGCGAGCATCACTCGACCCACATCTAGAGTTTCGTCATAGATTGTTGAATCTGAGGTTAGCAGTAGAGCCTCTACGCCGTTGTACTTGAGTTCAACGGTTTTTCGGGTTTTATCGACCGTCACTAACTCTTTTTTTTCTAGGCCAGTTGTCTGGGCGTCTACGAGGTATAAATTTTTTGATTTGTCGGCCACCAGGTAATGGTTTGCCTCGAGATCAAAAGCGAAAATGGATTTGCCATTCATCTTTCCATTTTCGACGGTTACTCTTGCATCGTTGCGATTTCCAACGGACTCTCCGAAGGCTATACCGATACGTGTTTTGCCTTCAATTATTTGGCCAAGTAATTCTGAATAGTCTTGGGTACTTCTACTTAAAGCGACAGGCCCCATTATGGCAGAGCCCAAGAATGGAGTAGGCGCGACATGGTAGCCCAATGCCTCCGCTACGATTGCGGCATCCATGGGCGTCATGCCCAAGCCCCCTTGTTTTTCTGGGATTAACAGAGCCGGAATTCCTAGTTCTACCAATCCCTGCCAAATTTCCTGATCAGATCCCTCTTCCGCATATTTTCTGACTCTCTCAAGTGGAACGTTATCAGTTAAAAAACGATTAACATTGTCCTGTAAGAGAACTTGTTCTTCTGATAATCCAAATTGCATTAATTTCTCCTACTTCGACTTTTCAAATTTTGGTTCTTTGGGCATACCCAAACCGCGTTCGCTGATGATGTTTTTCTGGATTTGGTTTGTCCCTCCACCAATAATCAGGCCGAGATAGTACATGTATTGGCTCTGCCAGCTGCCGGCCCCTCTCAAGTAGGGATTGTCTTCGTAAGCAAGGCCGATTTCTCCTAAAATATCGAGGGCCATGCCTTCGACTTCATGCCTTAACTCTGTTCCTTGGAGTTTGGTGATCATTCTTGCCAAAGTGGCGTCTTGGCCTTCATTTAATCTTGAAGAAAGTATTCTCATCTCATTAAATCGCATGGCCATTTCTCTGCCTTGGAGCTTCATTAATCGATCCCTGTATGCCGGATTATCGATTATGCGTTCACCTGAAACGGTCTCCTCTTTCATCATGTCTTTTACTGCGTTTAGACGCGAGAGTGTCATACTAGACGTCGCTAATGTTTCTCGTTCATGACCGAGAATCGTGTTAGCGACTTGCCAACCCTGGCCGCGAGTGCCAACGATTTGGTCTTTTGGTACTCGGACATCGGTGAAAAAGGTCTCATTAAAGTTAGCGACACCGGTCATATCTACCAATGGTCTGACTTCGATTCCAGGTGTATCCATTCGGAATAACAGAAATGAGATTCCTTGATGCTTGGGAGCCTCAGGTTCAGTTCTCACTAGACAGAATATCCAGTCTGCAGTATGAGCACCGCTAGTCCAGATTTTTTGTCCGTTGACGACCCACTCGTCACCGTCCAATACAGCGGAGGTAGTCAAGCTAGCAAGATCGCTTCCTGCTCCTGGCTCAGAATACCCTTGGCACCAGCTGATTTCGCCGTGAATGGTAGGCCTTATAAATTGTTCGCGTTGTTCTTCCGTGCCCATTTCTAACAGGGTCGGAGTGAGCATGGAGATCCCTTGCCCCCCTAGTCCTTGACTGATCTTAGCTAATGCGAATTCTTCTGCAATAATTCTAGACTGAATAATGTTGGGTTCTGCTCCATAACCCCCGTATTCTTGTGGTATCGTTCTGCAGGTATAACCATTCTCGATCAGTAGTTTTTGCCAATCGAGGAGCTGTTGCGCTGCCTCAGCATCCTGTATTCTGGCTGACCCTTTGGGCGCCTTATCCTGATTGTTCTTGAGAAAGGTTTTTACTTCATCGCGAAAACTATCGTATTCAGACCCAAATGATAGATCCATCTACCATCCTCCTTCTTTTGTTTTTCTGAACTGCATATCCTTAGCTACGAATCTACCTTCTGGCATCCGACTCGGCAAGTGCTAGTGTTGTCATAGATTTGTGACTGCGCTTACCCGACATTCTTTGATCTAATCGAGCCATATGACGCATAATTCACTACCAACTTTTAGGTTTTGAACAGGTTGTTATGGATGTAAATACAGCGAGCTCGATGTTAACAACAATGGCAAGCATGCAAGAGGAACATAATATTCAGGTGCATCCTGATTGGCGGGAAAAGCGTTATGAGTATTATCGCGCTATCTGGGTGGAGTGCGCCGAGATGCTGGATCACTTCGGCTGGAAATGGTGGAAAAAACAAGATCCTGATATTGACCAAGTCAAATTGGAACTTGTGGATATTTGGCATTTTGCTCTGAGCGAGCTGATCAGATCTGGCGAACTGAAGGAAAGTCTGGCGATGACGCTTGCTAATATTAAGACTGCCAATTCAGAGCCGGAAATCTTTCGCAAAGCAATAGAGTCGTTGGCCGCTTCTTCTTTGCAAAGCCAATCTTTTGATATGGATTGTTTTGTCAGTGCGATGCAAGCATTGCCGATGGGACTGGAAGAATTGTTTACACTTTATATTGGGAAAAATGTGCTGAATCAATTCAGGCAAAACCATGGGTATAAGGAAGGCACCTATCGAAAGTTATGGTCGGGCCGTGAAGACAATGAACACCTCATTGAGTTGCTCGAGGCGCTCTCAGCGGAACCTGATCAGGTTTCTGAACTACTGTATAAAGAGCTGGAGCGGCGCTATCAGACAACTTCTTAGTAATTCTTGAGGAAGTCTTTGTAGATTTGCACGGTTTCGTTGTCGAAACAGCAAAAGATGATCTGTTTGAGAAACGAGTTTGACCAATCTTGCACTGTTTGTATGGCGATCTCGGCGGCAAGTTGCTTTGGATAACCATACACGCCGGTGCTGATAGCAGGGAAGGCTATAGACTCGCATTGTTGAATCCCGGCAATCGTCAAACTCTGGATATAACAGGAACGCAGGAGTGAGGCCTCGTTCGAGTTTCCACCTTGCCAGACGGGTCCTACGGTATGAATGATTCGTTTTGCGGGTAATCTAAAGCCCTCAGTTAATTTGGCATCGCCAGTTTCACAACCGTTTAATAACCTGCAGGCCGATAAAAGTTCGGGACCAGCTGCTCGGTGGATAGCTCCATCGACGCCGCCGCCGCCGAGTAAGCTCCTGTTTGCCGCGTTGACTATCGCATCGACCTGTAATTTAGTGATGTCTCCTTTTTCTACTACAATGCTCAATGATTCTGCATTCATATATGGATTTTAGGTGTTTTTATAGACTCATTGAAACTCGCTGAGTTCAAGTTTTGGATAGTTTTCAGATGATTGACTTACGGCTTAAGACGACTTGGATTGATGTGTGGAAACCTGACTTCATCGGGACCCTCGTTTTTGTGAAGAAGGTTCCAAAGTGTTGTTGATCCGTAAAAAAACGGGGCACGGGATGGGTAAAGTGAACGGTGCAGGCGGAAAACTGGAGGCTGGCGAGACACTTAAGGCCTGCGCGATCAGAGAATTGGCGGAGGAAACCGGTTTGATCATAAGAGATGCCCACTGTAGGGCCGAGCTTCGTTTTGTCGACCAAAAAGGGCCGCAATGGCTAGGTTATGTTTTTGTGACTGATTCTTGGTCAGGGAACCTAGAGCAAACAAATGAGGCGGATCCTTTCTGGGTGGAAGTCGACCAGATTCCCTACAACCAAATGTGGCCCGACGATGCGATTTGGCTCCCAAAGGTACTGGCAACAAGTGATGGCGATGATTTTGAGGTTTATGATTTTTTGCTGCGAGGAGATCGGTTGATGGATCATCAAATTCAAAGGAATATAGGCCCTTCTATGTTCGTGGACTGACCGATCTAGATGGGAGAGATAATATGAGAATCGGGATTTCAATTTGTTCGGCTTACCCGGAGGGAGATGTAAAGACTAGCGCCCGACATATGGTGCAGAGAGTTCGTGCTGCAAGAGATTCTGATTTGGATAGTTTGTTCGTAGGCGATCACCATGCGACTTCTCGGCCTTATTTTCAAAACTCTCCGATCTTGGGAAGGCTTCTAGCTGAATGGAATAATAAGCCCGCTGGCGCACTGTATCTTCTCCCGCTTTGGAATCCAGTTTTACTAGCAGAGCAGATAGGAACATTGTCCGCAATTATGTCTGGTCGTTTTATTTTGCAGTGTGCGCTAGGAGGCGAACGCCCCCAAAGCGAGGCATTGGGAGTGGATTTTTCACAAAGAAAAGCAATGTTTGAGGAATCTTTGCCTATTGTGAAGGCATTATTGGCTGGTGAGACGGTTTCTAGTGAAGGTTATTGGTCTATCAAGGAGGCAAGAATATCGCCGGTCCCCGATCAAATAATTGAAGTATGGATCGGGAGTCAGGCAGCCGCAGCGATAAATCGAACGGCGAGAATGGCGGATGGATGGCTCGCGACACCGAGTATCAGTTTGGAGCAAGCGGCAAGACAACTTAACGTGTATAGACAAAGTTGCGCCGAGTATAATCGCGAGCCAACCGCCGTCGCAATCAGGCGAGATATATATATTGGAGCGACTTCGCAAGAAGCCGCAGCATTAAAACAGAAATATTTGGCTAAGGGATACAGAGGATTCGCTCCAGAAGCGTTGCTGGTTGGTTCAGTTAATCAGGTTGCAGAGGAGTTAAGAGCATTTGCCGATGTGGGTTATACGGATATTATCGTTCGCAATATTTCTGCTGATCAACATGAGTCGATCTCTACGATAGAGCGGCTTGCTGACGTAAAAGTGCAGCTGGGTATTTAGCGCGCTTATTTAATTGGTCAGCGTAAAGTTAACTCCTGCATTCATTGGTAAGCGTTTAAGCAGTGCGTCGCCCATCGCGCTTGCTGGTGTCCAAAAACCGCCTTCTACGGGTAGGTCATCCTGTGCCAGAGCCAAAGCCGATTCGGCCAGCATTTTTGCGGTTGAGCCGTAGCCGGGGTCCTGATCCCCCGTTACCGTGGCTTTGAGATTTTTTTCTCCTTCGAAGGGATGTTTAGCGATTAATTCGATGGTGAAAAAACCTGTTTGGATGAGTTCTTCGCTGGGTCCTTCCCCTGGCTTGGGTAATATTTTTTGAAGGAGCTTTCTTGTGGGTTTAAACCCCGATAAGCCGTTGGTCGCTTTGATTCCAAGCGCGGCAACGTTTGCGCCAATAAATCCGCCCGAGCCTTTATTGATGAGCATTCCCTCATCATATCGGAAGTCTTTACCATATCGAAAATCTAAAAGTTCATTGGTACGTCTTACCACTCGAGTATTGATTTGGGCCATGATGAATGGGCCCACCCAGGCATCAAAATCATCGTCATAAAATGCGGTTTCGACATCTTTAGCGTCTGGGCCTCTAGCTTTAAAGTTCAACGCGTAAGGGTCTTTGCCAATCTCTAATACACTCGCATCCTCGTCAGCATTCTCCATCATGGCGATCATGCTGTCTGCTGTTCCACCACTAAAGCCTCCTTTGAAGGCCACGGATCGATATTTAATGTGGTTTGCCGGTAAGCCATGCCTTTTGGTCATTTCCTGTTGAAGGAAATAAGCGCCAAGGTCAGATGGAATGCTGTCAAAACCGCAGGTATGGACGATTTTAGCGCCGCTGTCTTGCGCTATTAAATTGTGTGATTCGATCATTTTACGCATCCAGTAGACTTCGCCGGTCAAGTCGCAATAGTGAGTGCCATGTTTGGCACATGCTTCGACAAGATTGCTTCCATAGCGTGCATAGGGCCCCACGGTAGTAAGAATGACTCGACCTTTTTGAACTAACTGATCAATTGATGCTGAGTCATTGCTGTCGGCTAATAAAATGTTGGTTTCAGGTAAGCCTAGTGCTGCTAGTTTCGATGCATTTCTTCCGGCAATGGCCCATTTCAGGTTCCCGTCCAGATAAAGATTTTTCATGTAGCGAGTGACGAGTTTTCCGGTAAAACCTGTGGCGCCCCAGATAATGACATCATATTCACGCTGCATTGTTTACTCCTTAGCTTGACAGGCTATCCGATGGGTTTTGTAGTCCCTAGTTAGTTTATCATAGGCAGTTAATAGGCTTTGTTAATTCTAGTATGCGTCTTTGCGTCAAATTAGTGAGTTGGGTTGGCTGCCCTTTGAGATGCTAGAATTCAGAATGACACGAGGTTAGGGGGAAATATGGAAGGGATAAATGAGCAAAATGTTGCTGAATGGCTTCTAAGTAATCTTGAGAGTGTCGAGGCGCCATTTTCGTACGACTTAATCGCTGGTGGGCACTCGAACTTAACTTA
>CAZYHH010000141.1:5900-8276 GCA_964647295.1 uncultured Pseudomonadales bacterium | reverse complement strand
TGTTGTCAGCCATTCGAGATTTAAATCTCCGCCCATTGCTAATAAACCGTCTGGTTCTGTCAGAGCAAGGTATGTAGGCGGGAATTCTGGAGGGGCTTTAGGTAAGAAGGGGACGGCGGTCATTTTGTTAGAACTTTCTGCCTTGATGTTAAGAGTTTTAGAGATTCTTTGGACGAGTCGTATATGATTAATGGTTCAAATCTTTCCTGCTAATCAACTTACACCAATCTTTACTTGAGTTTCTAGGCTAAACGGTTGACAATAACGTGCTAGTGCCTAGCATATTTAAGAGTCATTTCGTATGCCCGTATCTTTAATGACTAAGTCTACGTTCTAAGATCTTGCCTCAAAAAGACAAACACACGACGAGTTTTGATATAGCCAGTAGATTGCCGGTGAGAGAAATCGGAAGTCTACTAGTGCTTATCGCTGCCATATTATTCGCCTTGTCTATTTTTTCTTACTCGTTTGAGGACCGAGCCTTTACTACTAACAGTACTCAAGACTCGGTCTCTAACTGGATGGGTTCGAGCGGAGCGTATGTTTCTGATGTCCTATTGTTTCTGATTGGTTGGACCTCGTATCTCATCCCTTTCGGCTTGATTTGGATCGGGTATCGGGTGTTTGTTTCACAAGGTATCGGGGCTTCGTTCGCACTAGTTGTAATAAGAACCAGTGGCATATTGTCTATTTTTTTGTGTGCCTCAATGATCTTAGAGCTTCATTTTAGCCATCTCGGTGCTGGATTAAAGGAGGGGGCTGGAGGAATTCTTGGTCAAATATTAGTCCCGACTGGCAGTGAAATCTTTGGATTCATTGGGCTTTCCATCATATCCATTTCAGGATTTTTGCTGAGCGTTCAAGCGGTAACAGGTTTTTCTTGGGTTGTCATTTCAGAGAAAGTTGGCAAATCTATTTTTTTGATAGCAGACAGGGTTGTGAGAGTTCGTAACGAACAATATTACCCCTTTCGTGACAAGTGGATAGAAAGGTTTAGACAGAGAAAAACTACTAAATCTATAGTCGAGAAAAGGCAGAAGGCCCTAGAAAAACTGCAATCAGAGTCAGGTTTGTTGGCGACTCCTGAGATAGTAGAAGTTAAAGAAAAGAAAAAGGCGTCCCCTCGTGTTAGCCAAAAGAGGTTATTCGATACTAAGTCGTTGAAGGAATTGCCAGATACGGACCTGTTAGATAGTCCCATGGAGATCGAAGGTCTAGGTTATTCCAAAGATTCTTTGGAGGCGATGTCCAGGTTGTTAGAGTTAAAACTGGATGATTTTGGTGTTGAAGCAGAGGTTGTTTCTGTGTTACCTGGTCCTGTTGTCACTCGCTTCGAGTTGAAGCCTGCGGCAGGGGTGAAAGTGCAAAGAATAAGCACATTGGCTAAAGACCTGGCGAGGTCGATGGCAGTGATTAGTGTGCGTATTGTAGAAGTGATCCCGGGGAAACCGGTGGTCGGGATTGAGATTCCAAATGAACACAGGGAGATGGTGCATCTTAAAGAAGCGATCAATTCCGTAACTTTTCAGGATGCGCCTTCTGTATTGACATTGGTACTAGGAAAAGATATTTCTGGCGAAACAATCGTTGCAGATTTGTCTAAAATGCCTCACTTGCTGATAGCTGGTACCACCGGCTCAGGTAAGTCTGTGGGCGTGAATGCGATGCTACTTAGCGTGCTTTTAAAGTCGACCCCTGAGCAAGTCAGGCTGATCTTAGTAGATCCCAAAATGCTGGAGCTTTCGATTTATGAAGGGATCCCGCACCTACTGTCTCCTGTGGTGACAGACATGAGGGAGGCCGCTCACGCCCTGAATTGGTGTGTCGCTGAGATGGAGCGTCGGTATCGATTGATGGCAGGATTAGGAGTAAGAAATCTTGCTGGTTTTAACCGACAAGTAAAAGATGCTGCAGAAAGTGGCAGCCCTCTGCAGGATCCATTATTTAGCAGTGATGATTCTGAGTTAGAAGCGCCAGATTTGGAAACGCTGCCGGTGATCGTCGTCGTGATAGATGAGTTTGCGGATATGATGATGATGGTAGGCAAGAAGGTTGAGCAACTGATTGCCAGAATTGCTCAGAAGGCTAGGGCTGCGGGAATCCATTTGGTTTTGGCTACTCAAAGACCTTCTGTCGACGTAATTACCGGTTTGATAAAGGCTAATATTCCTAGTCGAATAAGCTTTCAGGTTTCCTCTAAGGTAGATTCTCGGACAATATTGGATCAAGGAGGCGCGGAGCAACTTTTAGGTCACGGAGACATGTTATATCTGCCTCCGGGTACTGCGTTACCCCAGAGAGTTCATGGTGCGTTTGTGTCGGATGATGAAGTCAAACGGGTTGTCGAAGATTGGAAGTTGAGAGGTTCGCCGCAAA
>CAZYHH010000141.1:0-5865 GCA_964647295.1 uncultured Pseudomonadales bacterium | reverse complement strand
GGTGCTGAGCAATGCGATGAGCTTTATGATGAAGCGGTTCAATTTGTGATCGAGAGTCGGCGGGCATCCATCTCTTCTGTACAAAGAAAGCTGAGGATAGGTTATAACCGAGCAGCTAGATTGATCGAATCTATGGAGTTGGCTGGTGTCGTTTCTAACATGAATTCAAATGGAAGCCGTGAAGTACTTGTTCCGAATCGCGATTAGCTTTCTGTTATTCGCGTATTCTTCTTCGGGTATCTCTTCTCAGGATGAGCTAGCACGGGCCTTTGCTCGGTTCGATAGATTAGAAGTGGACTTCACTCAAGAGGTTTATGACCAATTCGCTAATTTAATTGAGGTAAGCACTGGGAAGTGCAGGGTATCTAAACCCTCAATAAAATGGCAAACAATAAAGCCTTACCAACAAAGTGTCTTGCTAACCCGGAATACCTTGAAGATATTTGATCCTGACCTTGAACAGTTGATCGTAAAAAAAATTGAACCGGAAACTGAAAACATTCCTTTGAATTTGTTGCGTAATAAGAGTGTGAGCTTCAAAAATTTTGTTATTACTAAGTTAAGAGACGATCTTTCCTCTAACTCATTTTATTCCTTATCGCCTGTATCGGAAGAAGCAACTTATTATTCTAGGATAGAGATTGAGATTAACGATAATGTGCTTGAGACGATCAAGATATTTGGTTTATCGGGCGAGGCGACCAAGATCAAGCTGTCTCATAGTAAGAGTCTGAGCGGTGAGGATCTGACATTACGGTTAGAGGTGCCTGAGGGAACTGATATCGTGGATGGTTAAAGATACTTGAACAAAGAATCAACAGGACAACAAAGGATGATAGTTTATAATCCTTCCCTTTGAATCTTGTGGGTTCGAATATAGAACCAAAATCTGGTAAAGGGCCTTTCAAAAGAAGACATGTTAGATATTAAGTTACTTAGATCAAACCCCGGTGAACTACGTGAAAGGCTTGCTGTAAAAGGATTCGACTTGGATGTTGAAAAGTTTGTTGATCTGGACGCTAAACGGCGCATGGCTCAAGAAGAAAGCGAGGCTCTTCAAAACGAGCGAAATGTCAAATCGAAGGCGATCGGCCAAGCTAAATCAAAAGGAGAGAATGCTCACGATTTGATTAAAGAAGTTGGCGATCTTGGTGGTCGGTTAGAAGATGCAAAAACCAGATTGTCTGGGATCAGAGAACTTCTCGACAGTTTGCTTCAAGAGATCCCAAATTTGCCAGATGCATCTGTTCCTAAAGGCCTGAACGAAGAAAGTAACGAGGAAATAAAGCGATTTGGTGATCCCAAGAAATTCAATTTTGAAGCCAAAGATCATGTAGACCTGACTGCAGCTGGAGAACTTGATTTCGAGCGAGCAGCAAAAGTTAGCGGATCCCGTTACGTAATAATGAAAGGGAAACTCTCGCGGTTACACCGTGGCTTGACCCAATTTATGCTTGATCAGCATTCCATGAATCACGGTTATGAAGAAGTCTACGTGCCTTACATTGTTAACGAAGATAGTCTCTTCGGGACTGGGCAGCTGCCAAAATTTGAAGAGGACTTGTTCCGTATCGAGGGAGAACGACCGAGTTATTTGACTTCTACTGCAGAGGTGCCGGTTACTAATATTTACAGAGGCGAAATTTTGGAAGAGTCGATGCTGCCAATTAAACATGTCTGCCATACGCCTTGTTTTAGGAGCGAGGCAGGCAGTTATGGTAAGGATACCCGGGGCATGATCCGGCAACACCAATTTGAAAAAGTTGAGCTGGTCCAGATAGTTCATCCTAATAATTCCTGGGAGGCGCTTGACTCGCTAACCGCAGATGCAGAGAACATTCTCGAGAAACTAGGGCTCGCTTACCGGTCTGTCGTGTTGTGTGGGGGAGATTTGGGATTCTCGTCGGCTAAAACAATCGACCTTGAGGTTTGGCTTCCTGGTCAGGGTAAATATCGAGAAATTTCTTCGTGTTCAAATTTTTTGGATTTTCAGTCGAGAAGAATGCAGACAAGGTATAGGGACAAAACGTCTGGAAAAACTGAGTTAGTGCATACATTGAATGGATCTGGGTTGGCAGTTGGTCGGACTCTGGTCGCAATACTCGAAAATTATCAAGATGCTGATGGTAATATAGCTATCCCCGAAGCTCTTAATCCCTATATGGGGGGGATGACATTGCTTGAACTCTCAGGTTAGGTTTTTAGATCAAAACTTATCACCTAAATACAGTTGGTTGGTTTTGGTAATCCTGAGATTTTTGCGGCGTTCTTTGCGGGGCTCCCGCCAAACAACTTCATTAAATAAATGCTCTTGGATTTTTCCTTTCCTAATTTATTTGAAATGAGGTTGGCTAGAGGACGCATTTCTGGGACCGTATCTGTTTGTTTGTAGAACTCTTGTAATAGATCGATGATTTCCCAATGTTTGTCTGTGAGTTCGATGCCTTCGCGATTTGCGAGGTCACCCGCTAATCTGCGATCCCATTGGTGTGGCTTAACCAGAAAACCTTCGTTGTTTAGTTCAACGTTATTCATGCCAGCTGACGATTGGTGCACACTCCGTGCATAGTTCAACCATTTGATCGTAGGAAATCAGTTTGTGGTTTTTGTCATCTTTTAGCCCCCTTGCTAAATAGTCTTCTTCGAGCGTAAAGACTTTGTGGCTTTCAAAACCCGTTAGGTCGGATTGCGGTTGATAGACTCCATCGCCTAGCAAGATAACCTGGTCGCCTTCAGATTTTAGGCGTTCACATGATTGAAGCCCTAAACGATTAAAGACTAGATGTAGTGTATTCATTTGGGGCCTGTCATGACGATATTCTGTTCAGCGACTAGCTGTTTTTGTTCGTTTAATGATAAAGCACTAGCGTTAGGGACTAAATCATTCAGATTGATGTGTCTGTCATAGACGGATTGCCTGCAAAAATAGACGCGATCTATTTCATAAGTCGACAAGGCTGACAGCAATTTAGAGTAGGTTCTTGTGTTTACCTGTTCTCCATGTTGCTGAGAAATCAGACTCCAAACTCCTTCTTCTCGATAGAGTAAGTTGATCTTAAGGTCGAAAATTGCGCCGACCATCGCGCTTTCCAACATTTCAAAACCGTGATTACTAGAGTAGGGGGCTTGGTTCATTATGTAGAGTAGACTTTTCATAAAGCAAATTCGACGTATCTATCGCTATTTGAAATCGCTTCTACTAGCTGCCCTAGTCCAACTAAATCAAAACCTTTCGCTAGAGTAGCTCTAGAGCGGTCATCGTCTTCGATAATGCCACGACGACTCCCACTTGCTATACAAACTGCTAATTCAATCTGAGATTTTTGGGAAAACTGCATCCAGGCTTTCCCATAGTCGAACTCATCTGAAGGCGATTGAATTGACCCCAGTGCTATGCTCACCCCTTCGTGATAGAAAAAAATACGGCTAATCTTATGTCCGGATTCGATTACCGACTGGGCAAACTTAAGCGCGTGTAGATTTGCTTGAGTGTCCTGTGGCCCACCCAGCACTGCTATCGTGAAAATCATAAGGTAACAAGATCGAGTGACATAAGCTATATCATACTATTTGCTACATTTAATTCGACTATAGGGTTATGATTTCAAAACTCTCAATTAAATATGACGTTAGTGCACCAGGCGACTAAGTTACTTTTTTTCATATGGTTAAAAAAGCAAATTTTTATTTATGGGCATTGATATTGCTGTTGATTCCAAGGTTGGTTTTCTCTGACTGTTTGAAAGATTGCGATCTGACAGAATTAACTTTTCAGACAGAACTTCTTGAATTAAATCTCGATAGAATTCGACAAGAAATACGTTTTAGTCAAAAGCAAGAAGAACAGTTGTTTAATGAATTACAGCTAGTTCGTTTTAATCATCGGTTAGGTTCGATACAGCGTAAGGAAATCTCATCGGTTTCGATAGGGAAAGAAAAATCGGAACTTAATATTCAAAGCTACCCAGCCAGTGACAAGCTAAACGAGGTCGAGAAGAAGATCCTAAGTTTAAGGTCCAAGGTACGTGAGCTTGAGCTGTCGGCTTCTAGGTTAAGCCGTGAGATTCAAAGAATCGTCCAACTCAATAAACGAACTGGCAAAGTCAATGATGAAGCTTTGGACGACGGGATTATGATTAACGTAGTCGATTCTTCAGGCCGCGTTTTGCAATCAGAGCATTGTGCTGGTGCTCGGTGTCTCAAAGCGAAGATTTTGTTTGTCGATATAACCGAATCAGGGACATATTATTTACAGTTATTAAGTGGGTCATCAACCAAGACGTGGGGCGATGCTTATAAAATAAAGATTCTACCGCCCGAGTTTGCTGATTCTGTGCGATCCGGGAAATCAGCGGTACCTGTCGATGCTGGAGAATTAATTTCTGGAAAACTTCGAACGAAAGAAGACGTTCTTGATTATTCGATTAAGGTCGAAGAGGCTGTCGAGATGAAGGTCGAGATGTCTTCCGAGGTGGCCACTGCATCTGGATGGACGGTCGAGATTTACGACAATGATAACAGTCAGGTTGCCTCTTTCGATTGTAAAGCCATAGAGTGTAAGGAGGGACGATCTTTTTTCTTTACCCCGAGATCTTCAGGGTTTTATAAGTTGTCCGTTAAGAGTGGCTCTGAATTTAGCAGGCCAACAGGGAGTTATACGCTTCAATTTAACGCTAAGCATAGTGTGAGAAAAGAGGTTGAACCAAACGATATAACGCCTCAAAAAGTGGCGTTTGGCGAAAGCCTGGTCGGTTCTATCGATGAACCTAGTGACATGGATTATTACTCAATTGAAGTCAGCAAACCTGGACGGCTCGCTGTACAGCTAACTGGAACTGAGTAAGAAGAGGTAGATTTGGCTGATACGCAGGACCCACGAATCTTTGATTTCTTAAGGTCAGCTCTTTTATTGGTGCTTGTTGCGAGTATTGGCTGTAGCTCCAATCCGCCGAAGAACCCTGATAATATTTGTAAAATATTCGAGGAAAACAGGGGCTGGTATAAAGACTCTGTGAAAGCAAAAAAAAAGTGGGGCGCACCAATTCACCTGCCTATGGCAATTATGTATCAGGAATCCTCTTTTCGGGCTAACGCAAAGCCTCCGCGTAATAAGTTTCTTGGTGTGATTCCGGGCCGGCGCAAGAGCAGTGCAAAAGGCTACGCTCAAGCTTTAAGTCCTGCTTGGAGGGATTATGTTAAGGCCTCTGGTAATCGACTCGCTGACCGAAGTAACTTTGCAGATTCAGTGGATTTTATCCAATGGTATATCGACAGAACTCAAAAAGTTAACGGTATTTCTAAATGGAATGCTCAACAGCAGTACTTAAATTATCACGAAGGTTGGTCGGGATTTAGGAAAAAGACTTATCGCTCAAAAGACTGGCTCGTGAAAGTTGCCAGAAAGGTTGAAACAAGATCAAAAAAATACTCGGAGCAACTCAAGGGATGCGAGAAAAAATTAAAGCGAGGCTGGTTGCGCAGAGCGCTTTTTTGAGGGATGGCATATGAGTAAATCGTCAAAGCGCTGCTTGGCCGTTGAATCTATTTTCCTATGCTTTAGACTTGCGCCCTGACTGGCGCTGTCGTTTTTGTTGCGTTTATTGCGTCCACCGGAGGGGTGGCTGAGTGGTCGAAAGCACTGGTCTTGAAAACCAGCGATGGTAAAACATCCCAGGGTTCGAATCCCTGCCCCTCCGCCACTTTGGCTTCCATAGACGTCTTAGGACGTCTAATTCCATTTAAAATATTCATTAAAACAAAGACTTAAGGTATCATTAAGACTTAGGCTGTCCAATACAATCTTCTATGTTTAGGGGGCACATTGGGGGCACAAATGATTATTGTCTTAGGGCCGAGGGTTTGAAG